>NZ_JBWJVJ010000003.1:0-259140 GCF_056428925.1 Flavobacterium sp. GNP011
AATTAGCTGCCGATGCTAAAGCAAAAGCAGATGCAGAAGCGGCCAAACAAGCTGCTGATGCCAAAGCTAAAGCAGATGCAGAAGCTGCAAAACTGAAATTAGCTGCCGACGCTAAAGCGAAAGCAGATGCAGAAGCGCAAGCTAAGTTGGCTGCTTTGAATAAGCCAAAGGATGAAAATTCTAAATCAATGGATAAAATTGCAGAAACTCTTGACATAGCAGGTAAAACTCAGCAACAATTATTATCTCAATTGAACGAGAAAGTAAAACTGAAAGAAAAAGAACTTCAGGATTTAAAAACGGAAAACGATTTAAGTGATAAAGGAATTGCAAGTGCGCCAAAACCGTTTAAGAGTGCTGCTGCTCAAAATGCTGAGCTTGATAACTTAAAAGCAGAAATTGCAATAGTAAATCAAAATCAGAATCAATTATTGAGTAACTTTAAGGCATTGTATGAGGAGCGAATTAAAAAAGTGCCAAACAAGAACGATGCCCTTACTTTAAGCTACTTGCAAAGTATAGAGCAATTAAAAGCAGAGCAAGCGAAAGCGGAGTTGTCTAACAAAAACTTGTTAGCCACATTAGAACAAATTAAAGTAGATACAGAAATAGAGAAAAAACGCCGTATCAAGCGTGCGAATTTCCAAAATGAAGACGATCGTTTTGCCAAAGATCAGGAAACCTTAAAACGTATTAAGGAGACTACTAAAATCAGTGCAACACCATTGAAACCAGAAGATTTTGATTTTGGTAACGAGCAGTTGAACATGCAGATTATCAAGAACATTAAAAATGTTGAAACAGGATATTATATAGTATATGCGGTTCATGCAGACGTTGCAAAACGTGATGCTTTCTTAACCAAAACGGTTGCAGCAGGTGAAAATAAGGTGAATTTCTTCTTTGACGTGAAGTCTTCTAATTATTTCATTTATACCACACGTTTTGATAATTTGGATGAGGCAACTAAAACAATTGAGTCAAGAGGAAGTAAGCCGTACAATGCAAAAATGGTAGTTATAAAAGTTGAAAATTAATCGTAAATGAAGATTGGGATCTTTGGTTAGTAGAACAAATTAACTACCGTTAGAACATATTAAATTGGAATTTAAAAATAAATTCGAAGAATCAGTCTAGTAGCTTTCCCCAGAGCACTAGATTGATACTTTATCAAATACCACAGCCATGAAAAAAACTACTTTTTTAAAAGTAATCCTACTTACTTTTATGTTTTTGCAAAGTTTTTTGTCTATTTCTCAAAACGTAGTTCCTTTTACACGTCGATTTGATCAAGACATCAAAGGGGATATGTTACTGATTGGTAATAGTATTTTGAACCGCAACGATGGGAATAATAGAAGACCCAACAACGCATACAATGGCACTGGTTTAAATTCATCTTTTAGTATGGAGTACATCAACATTGATAATGGGGCTACTCCAGGAATTTTTAATTCTAGTAGTGCTAATCTAGTTGTTCCAAATCCCGTTGCTACTTCTGCGCCTTGTTATAAAATTGTATACGCTGCTTTATATTGGGGTGCTGTAACACAAGGAACTACTCCGGTAACCAATGTGAGATTTAGAATGCCAACAGGAGGTTACAATGATGTTGTAGGAACCGTTATTCATAATTCAACTACACCTATAGGAACCAGTTTGCCATATGCCTGTGTGGCTGATGTTACTAGCTTAGTGACTGGAACCGGTAATCCAAATCCAGAGGGGACTTATACATTAGCAAACGTTTCTACAGCTCAAGGTACAAATGGTGGTACAGGACTTTCGGCAGGTTGGTCTTTATACATTGTATATGAAGATCCTAAACTGCCTGCAAAATCCATCACTTCTTACGATGGATTTAGTGCGATAAGTAGTACGGTGAACCTAGATATTGCAGTTACTAATTTTAGAACAATCCCAGCGGGCCCAGTTCGAGGTAAATTTGCTTTCTCCGCTTTAGAGGGTGATGGTAATATTGCAGGAGATAACCTTTCTATAAATGGTACTCTTTTATCAGCTGCAAATAGTGTACCAACCGATATTCGTCCTAACAATAACTTTTTTAATAGCTCAGTAACTTTTATTGACCCAGCAACAGGGACCACTGAAAATTATCTCAATAGAACCCCCAACAGCTCCAATACGCTGGGTTATGATGCGGGTATTTTGAATATACCTAACAATGGAAATGTAATAATCAAAAATAACGACATCAATGCAACCATAGGTCTCAGGAGCAGTCAAGATGTGTATTTTTATTACTTTAATGCTATTGCCTTAGATATTATTGCGCCAAACATTGTTTTGACCAAGCAGGTGTTTAGTGATGCCTCTTTAACCAACGATGTTGGTAATCAAAGTGTAACTAGAGGTCAAGAATTGCATTATGCAATTGGTTTTCAAAATATAGGAAACGATAATGCCGAAAATTTTACTATTACTGATATATTACCTATAAATATCAATTTTGATCCAAATGACATTGTAGTACCTAATAATTCTGGAATTACTTATGTTTATACCGCTGCAACAAGAACTATTGTTTTTACAGTTCCTAAAAATTTAGTCGTAGTTAGTGCACCTAGATACAGAATACGTTTTAAAGTTCGTGTAGTAACAGAATGTAATGAATTAAGTGATGTATGTTCTAATTCAATTCAAAATCAAGCATTTGCTGATTATCAAGGAGAAGCCAGTGGTATTAGGGTTGACGATCAAAGAAGTTTAGCTACTTTTGGAGCTTGTTTTTTAGGAACTCCAGCTCCAACCAATTTCTTGGTAGGTCTTGATGATTGTATATACACAAGAAATTACCAGTTGTGTGGTGCCAGTGTAGTACTAACTGCAGCCAACGGATACGATGCTTATTCTTGGTCAACTAGTTCAACTGGAACTCCAGTTATAGGAACTACGCAATCTATTACAGTAACACAAACGGGAACGTATTATGTAACTAATTTTGCTACTGCTCCGTGTAGAACCATACGTCAAGTGGTTACGGTTTCTCCTGCAGGTTCAGCAGTTACTAATCCTGTAATTCCTTTTGCTACACAAACAGTAACCTGTCCTAACAACGGTAAACTTTTACCTAAAATATTTTTGTGTGGAGCCAATGCCAGCCGTTTAATCACTACAGGAGTTTCCGATGCTATTTCCATTCAATGGCAACGCTTGAACGAAGCCAGTTGTCCTCCCGTGGGTTCAGATGATTGTGCCAATGAACAAACCAGTTGTACTTGGACCACAGTAGCTTCAGGACAGAATTATACTGCCGATACTTCAGGGCAATTTAGGGTGGTATTTAATTATGCAGGAGGATGTTTTAATATCTTTTATTTTAATGTTTTTAAAAACTTATTAGATCCAACTGCAAATTCTAGAGATATAATTTGTAATACCACAGGACAAATTACGGTGGGGGGTGTTCCTGTTACGGGTTATGAATTTAGTTTAAATGCAGCAGGTCCATTTCAAACCAGTAATGTATTTCCAATTTCTACTCCTGGAGCTTACACCGTTTATATCAGACAACAAGGTGTGGTAACAAATCCATGTTTGTTTTCGGTACCAGGTATTGATGTTAGAAGACGTAATTTCACGGTTAGTGAGTTTGTAACGCAACCCCTTTGTAATGGAGATCGTGGAACCATAAGATTAGCTGCTAATGATGTGCGAGGACAATATTCATATATCTTAAGAAGGAATGGAACTATTGTAAACTCTTCTATTTTAACTAATAGTAACTTTTTTGATTTCCCTAATTTAACGGCAGGTACTTACACCTATGAAGTTACAACAGAGGATGGTTGTCGTGGGACTGGATCTATAGAAATAAGAGAGCCAGATATCTTAACAGCAACAGTTAGCCTTACTAAATCTCTTACTTGTGAATCAGGTGAGATTACCGTTGCACCAGTAGGAGGAACTTTACCTTATGCTATATATGTAAATGGGGCTACTACTCCACAATTTGCTTATCAAATAAATACGCCTACTGCGGGATTATATGATATATTGATTATAGATGCAAACGGCTGTAGAACCACAACCTCTATAACTGTTGCAAGAGTTCCTACACCAGTGTACAACACAGTAGGTACAAATGTAAATTGTTATGGTGATACCACTGGTGTTATTAATTTTAATATGACTGCTGACAATGGGTATACCGTAACCTATAGTATTGATAATGGTTTAAATTATTTAACTTCAGGACTAATTTCTGGTTTAGCTGCAGGGACTTACAATACCATCTTAAAATATACTTTAAATGGGGTAGATTGCGTGGAGCCTATGAGAACTATTATCATTACCCAACCAGCAGCAGCGCTAACCGCATCTGCAGGAGTATCTGAATTAGCAGGTTGTGGACCAAATGGAGAAGGAAGAGTGCGTATCACGAATCCGCAAGGAGGAGTTGCGCCATATGAGTTTAGTTTTGACAACCAAGGATCTTGGACCACTGTAAATAATGCTTTGAAATTGCCAGGCAGTTATATTTTGTATGTAAGAGACCGAAACAATTGTATTTTTCAAGCTCCTGTTACGGTTGATTCAGCTCCACCTGCACCGGCAATTAATGTAGCTACTCCTGTTGATTTTAATTGTGATGGTACAGCAACAAGTACAGTAACGGTTAATAATCCTGGTGGTATAAGTTATACATATGACTATTTTATTGATGGAGTAAGAAATACAAACACCCCAAGTAATGTTTTTCTAAACGTTACCCCAGGAACTCACGCTGTAAGAGTAGAGTATAATTTGAATACCGTAACAACATTCAGTAATTTATTGAATGAAAATTTTGGAAGAGGTGCTGATACTACTTCACCGGGTATTAACGCTGCTTACTGTTGGGAAAAACAAGATAATGTCCCTGATTGTATTCGTATCCCTGCTGATTGGCGACCATGGTTGATGAATGATGGAGATTATGTGGTAACTAGTGCATTACACCCAGACCATTTTGATAGTTTTAATTGGATTTTACCACAAGATCACACTAAGGTTTTAAACAATACCCCATCAATCACAGATGGAAGATTTTTTGCTGTAAATATTGGTTCAGCCATTCCAGTAGGTGCTGTGTTATATAGTATGCCAATAAACGATGTTATACCGAATCAGCCAATAAATGTGTCTTTGTACATGTTAAATTTATTAAAGAGTACTAATAATTTACCATCACCACAACTTACTATTCAATTATCTGTTGGAGGAAGTGTTATAGCTTCTCAGGTGATGCCAAGTATTCCAAGAGATGAAATTTGGCATTCTTCAACGGATTTAGCAGGAGGAACCGTTTTTACTTTAAATCCAGGTAACAATACATCTTTAAATTTCCAAATTGTCTCAAATAGTACTGTTATCAATGGTAACGATCTTGCTATTGATGATATTAGTGTTTATCAATTACCGCGTACTTGTATTTCTACTAGAGATTTTACTATCGAAGTACCTACAGGTCGTGCGTTTGAAGCTCAAGTTAATGGACAACGCAATGTGTCTTGTGCAGGAGGTGCTGATGGCGGATTTACCATCACGGCTCAAAATTTTGATGCCACTACTGGTTTTGAATATTCATTAAATAATGGTGGTGCATGGAGTACTGCCCAGTTAACTTCTCCTGTAGTAATTAATACCTTGGGTGTTAATTCTTATAGTGTTTTGGTTCGTCCTGTAGGTTCTGCAGTTACGGCTTGCTCTAAATCATTTACAGTAAACATCACTGCGCCTACTGCTGTTACAGCTGCTGCAGCAATACTTACTCCGGCAACTTGTACCACAGGAGCAACCATACGTGCAACTGGCGGAGGAGGAACTCCAGCCTATCAATATGAATTGCGTGCGGCCAACGGTACTACTGTAATTACCGCTTTTAATACTAGTAGAGATTTTGTCAACGTACCAGCGGGAGATTATACGGTATTTGTAAGAGATGCAAATGGCTGTACTAACCCAACAGGAGTTACAGTATCCGTTTTAGCTTCTCCTGCTGTTAATGCTGTACTGGCTACTACCACAGATTATTGCTATACCACTGCGGATCCAGCTACTCTAGTTGTAAATGTTTCGGGTGGAGTAGGTCCTTATACCTATCAATTAGACAGCAATGCAGGCGTGAGTTCAGTAGCAACTTCTTATTCTTTTGCTAATGTTGGGCCAGGAAGTCACACCGTTTTAGTAACTGACAGTAACAATTGTACATCAACAATTTCTAATATAGTTATTGCTCCACAGATTGCTTTCAATGTAAGTTTAATCAATGATTTAACGTGTTTAGTTGATGCCTCTATTGGTAATCCAGTTATTACAAACGGATACGGCCCAACTTATACCTACAGTGTTTCTTATAATTCAGGAACTTCCACTGCAGTGACTTCATTCCCATACACTGCCACACAAGCGGGTAGCTATGTATTCACGGTGACAGACAGCCGTGGTTGTCCTGCAACAAGTAATCCTATTGTAGTAACACCAAAAACAACTCCATCACATATTACTGCAAAAACAGACATTACGTGCAACGGATTGAATAACGGAACAATTACTGTTACCCCTTCTGGAGGATTTACTACTACTTATACTTATGCTATAAAATTAAGTACGGCTACTGCTTATACGACGCAAGCTACCAGCCAGTTTACCAGTTTAGCTGCAGGTACTTATGATATTAAAGTAATTGACAGCAAAGGTTGTGAGTCTACGCCAACGCAAGTAACGATTATAAATCCAACACCAATTGTACCAAACGCAAGTGCAACAGCATTTAGTTGTAGTCCTACTAACGTACCTCAATCGGCTACTATTACGGTTGCGCCTACAGGAGGAACTGGAGTCTATACCTACAGTTATAATAACGGTGTTGATTTTGGACCAAGCAATACATTGGTTGTAAATAATAATGGCAGCGTTCAAACCATTCGAGTAGTGGTTAGAGATGCAAACGGTTGTTTATCACCAGTTCAAATCATTACGTTACAACCATTAAATTCACCAACTGATTTAGCTTTTAGCAATGCAGCAGTAACGTGTACAGCAACCACTACAACGGTAATTGTAACGGCTACAAATGGAGTAGGAGCTTTACGTTTTGAAATCATAGGCACGACTTCAGCTACAACAGCTAGTAACTTTGGTCCAATAAACACTACAGGATCATCGTTAGCGGCCAATTTCCCTAATTTATTACCAGGAAACTACACGTTTAGAGTAACCGATGCCAATGGTTGTTATTATACAGAATCACACAATGTTGCAGCAGTTACGCCTATAGCCGTTGCGGCTAATAAAACCAGCGATGTATTGTGCCAAGGCGGAAGTACAGGATCAGGAACGTATACTGTTTCTGGAAATGCAGGTGCTTATACCTTTACAGTGATTGCAGGATCAATTCCTCCCGCAAGTTTAACCCAATCAGGTAATGTACTTACACTAAGCAATGCAACAGCAGGTACGTATACCGTACGTGTTAGAGATACTGCAACGGGTTGTGAGGCTGATGGAACCATCACCATCAACCAGCCAGCAGCACCATTAGCCATTACTAGTGCAGTTGCAACTAACTTTAATTGTAATAACGATAATGCACAAATAACTGTGTCGGCATCAGGAGGAACAACGGCTTACGGCTATGCAGCAGTACCAGCAACGCCTGTAACGGTACCAACTACTTTTGCTAGTAGCAATGTGGTAACGGTGGATACCAATAATGGAACTATTTTAAATTGGGTGGTTTACGTTCGTGACGCTAACGGATGTACAACAAGTACATCAGTAACCATAGCAGGAGATCCTGCACCAGCAGCTCCAGTAGTAACCGTACCAAATCAGTGTTCCGCAACAGGAAGCGGATTTACAATTACAGTAACTCCAGTATCCGGACCTTTAGGACCTTATACGTATGGAATTTCTGGAATTACAGGAGCTTTCCAAGCTGCTAATACTTTTAACGTAGCACCAGGATCATATACTGTTTTTGTGAAAGATAAAAACGGTTGTCCATCTACAGGAACAGCAGTAACAGTAGCACAGCGATTAACTGCTAATGCTGCTGTAACGAAACCTTTAGATTGTACTGCTACGCCAAATGCTATCATTACTACAACTATTAATGGAGGACAAGCCAATTATAATTATACGATAACAAATAGTAGTTCAGCTGTAGTTGATTCAGGAACAGGAATTACAGGGCCAACATTTACATACAGTCCAACAGTAGCAGGTACTTATACAATTGCAATTACTGATGCGAATGGTTGTACAACTACTGCATCAGCAACGGTTGCTGCTATTACCAACCCAACGGTTGTTGCAACTCCAACCCAAGTTTCTTGTTTTGGTGGTGCCAATGGAGCAGTTACCTTAGCAGGTTCAGGAGGATCAGGTGGATACTTATATAATTTTAACGGAAGTGGATTTTCAACAACTACAACTTACACCGGTTTAAGCGCTAACACGCCTTATTCTTATCAAGTAAGGGATAGTAACAGTTGCGTTTCTGTAAGTGGTTCGATCACACTGACACAGCCTGCGGCCATTGTACCAAACGCAAGTGCAACAGCATTTAGTTGTAGTCCTACTAACGTACCTCAATCGGCTACTATTACGGTTGCGCCTACAGGAGGAACTGGAGTCTATACCTACAGTTATAATAACGGTGTTGATTTTGGACCAAGCAATACATTGGTTGTAAATAATAATGGCAGCGTTCAAACCATTCGAGTAGTGGTTAGAGATGCAAACGGTTGTTTATCACCAGTTCAAATCATTACGTTACAACCATTAAATTCACCAACTGATTTAGCTTTTAGCAATGCAGCAGTAACGTGTACAGCAACCACTACAACGGTAATTGTAACGGCTACAAATGGAGTAGGAGCTTTACGTTTTGAAATCATAGGCACGACTTCAGCTACAACAGCTAGTAACTTTGGTCCAATAAACACTACAGGATCATCGTTAGCGGCCAATTTCCCTAATTTATTACCAGGAAACTACACGTTTAGAGTAACCGATGCCAATGGTTGTTATTATACAGAATCACACAATGTTGCAGCAGTTACGCCTATAGCCGTTGCGGCTAATAAAACCAGCGATGTATTGTGCCAAGGCGGAAGTACAGGATCAGGAACGTATACTGTTTCTGGAAATGCAGGTGCTTATACCTTTACAGTGATTGCAGGATCAATTCCTCCCGCAAGTTTAACCCAATCAGGTAATGTACTTACACTAAGCAATGCAACAGCAGGTACGTATACCGTACGTGTTAGAGATACTGCAACGGGTTGTGAGGCTGATGGAACCATCACCATCAACCAGCCAGCAGCACCATTAGCCATTACTAGTGCAGTTGCAACTAACTTTAATTGTAATAACGATAATGCACAAATAACTGTGTCGGCATCAGGAGGAACAACGGCTTACGGCTATGCAGCAGTACCAGCAACGCCTGTAACGGTACCAACTACTTTTGCTAGTAGCAATGTGGTAACGGTGGATACCAATAATGGAACTATTTTAAATTGGGTGGTTTACGTTCGTGACGCTAACGGATGTACAACAAGTACATCAGTAACCATAGCAGGAGATCCTGCACCAGCAGCTCCAGTAGTAACCGTACCAAATCAGTGTTCCGCAACAGGAAGCGGATTTACAATTACAGTAACTCCAGTATCCGGACCTTTAGGACCTTATACGTATGGAATTTCTGGAATTACAGGAGCTTTCCAAGCTGCTAATACTTTTAACGTAGCACCAGGATCATATACTGTTTTTGTGAAAGATAAAAACGGTTGTCCATCTACAGGAACAGCAGTAACAGTAGCACAGCGATTAACTGCTAATGCTGCTGTAACGAAACCTTTAGATTGTACTGCTACGCCAAATGCTATCATTACTACAACTATTAATGGAGGACAAGCCAATTATAATTATACGATAACAAATAGTAGTTCAGCTGTAGTTGATTCAGGAACAGGAATTACAGGGCCAACATTTACATACAGTCCAACAGTAGCAGGTACTTATACAATTGCAATTACTGATGCGAATGGTTGTACAACTACTGCATCAGCAACGGTTGCTGCTATTACCAACCCAACGGTTGTTGCAACTCCAACCCAAGTTTCTTGTTTTGGTGGTGCCAATGGAGCAGTTACCTTAGCAGGTTCAGGAGGATCAGGTGGATACTTATATAATTTTAACGGAAGTGGATTTTCAACAACTACAACTTACACCGGTTTAAGCGCTAACACGCCTTATTCTTATCAAGTAAGGGATAGTAACAGTTGCGTTTCTGTAAGTGGTTCGATCACACTGACACAGCCTGCGGCCATTGTACCAAACGCAAGTGCAACAGCATTTAGTTGTAGTCCTACTAACGTACCTCAATCGGCTACTATTACGGTTGCGCCTACAGGAGGAACTGGAGTCTATACCTACAGTTATAATAACGGTGTTGATTTTGGACCAAGCAATACATTGGTTGTAAATAATAATGGCAGCGTTCAAACCATTCGAGTAGTGGTTAGAGATGCAAACGGTTGTTTATCACCAGTTCAAATCATTACGTTACAACCATTAAATTCACCAACTGATTTAGCTTTTAGCAATGCAGCAGTAACGTGTACAGCAACCACTACAACGGTAATTGTAACGGCTACAAATGGAGTAGGAGCTTTACGTTTTGAAATCATAGGCACGACTTCAGCTACAACAGCTAGTAACTTTGGTCCAATAAACACTACAGGATCATCGTTAGCGGCCAATTTCCCTAATTTATTACCAGGAAACTACACGTTTAGAGTAACCGATGCCAATGGTTGTTATTATACAGAATCACACAATGTTGCAGCAGTTACGCCTATAGCCGTTGCGGCTAATAAAACCAGCGATGTATTGTGCCAAGGCGGAAGTACAGGATCAGGAACGTATACTGTTTCTGGAAATGCAGGTGCTTATACCTTTACAGTGATTGCAGGATCAATTCCTCCCGCAAGTTTAACCCAATCAGGTAATGTACTTACACTAAGCAATGCAACAGCAGGTACGTATACCGTACGTGTTAGAGATACTGCAACGGGTTGTGAGGCTGATGGAACCATCACCATCAACCAGCCAGCAGCACCATTAGCCATTACTAGTGCAGTTGCAACTAACTTTAATTGTAATAACGATAATGCACAAATAACTGTGTCGGCATCAGGAGGAACAACGGCTTACGGCTATGCAGCAGTACCAGCAACGCCTGTAACGGTACCAACTACTTTTGCTAGTAGCAATGTGGTAACGGTGGATACCAATAATGGAACTATTTTAAATTGGGTGGTTTACGTTCGTGACGCTAACGGATGTACAACAAGTACATCAGTAACCATAGCAGGAGATCCTGCACCAGCAGCTCCAGTAGTAACCGTACCAAATCAGTGTTCCGCAACAGGAAGCGGATTTACAATTACAGTAACTCCAGTATCCGGACCTTTAGGACCTTATACGTATGGAATTTCTGGAATTACAGGAGCTTTCCAAGCTGCTAATACTTTTAACGTAGCACCAGGATCATATACTGTTTTTGTGAAAGATAAAAACGGTTGTCCATCTACAGGAACAGCAGTAACAGTAGCACAGCGATTAACTGCTAATGCTGCTGTAACGAAACCTTTAGATTGTACTGCTACGCCAAATGCTATCATTACTACAACTATTAATGGAGGACAAGCCAATTATAATTATACGATAACAAATAGTAGTTCAGCTGTAGTTGATTCAGGAACAGGAATTACAGGGCCAACATTTACATACAGTCCAACAGTAGCAGGTACTTATACAATTGCAATTACTGATGCGAATGGTTGTACAACTACTACAACTGCAACGGTTGATGTGATATCAGATCCAAATTTAGCGATAGCCACTCAAGTTAATGTAAGTTGTAATGGTGGATCAGACGGATCAGTTACTTTAATTGGTTCAGGAGGTTCAGGAGGATACATCTACAGTGATGACAACATCACATTTGGACCAAGTGCTACTTTTTCAGGCTTAGCAGCAGGAACCTATACTTTTTATGTACGTGATTCTAAAGAATGTGATACTTCTATCATTGTTAACATCACGCAACCAGCAAATGCATTGGCAGCAACAGCTGATGTATTACCATTTGAGTGTAGCCCTTCTAATGCTCCAGTAGCTGGAACGGTAACTATAAATGTAACTTCAGGTACTGGAACTACTCCATATACCTACAGCTTTAACGGTGGTGCTTTTACCAATAATAACGTTTTAACCATTAATAACACCACGGCAGATGTACCTTATACATATGAAGTACGTGACGCAAGAGGATGTACCGTTAATGGAGGTGGAACTCTATTACGTTTAAATAATCCGGTGATAGGAACCATCACGAGTACACGAATTCTTTGTCAGCCAATATCAGCAACCACGAGTACAGTAACCGTTCCTGTAAATGCGGGTACTGGAGTAGGTACTTTAAGCTACACGATTGTTTCTGGTCCAGTTACCAACACATCAGGAGCTACAACGGGAATATTTGCAGGGTTAACATCTGGAAATTATGTATTTAGAGTAACGGATGCCAACGGATGTTACGATACGGAGTCGTATTTTGTGGCACCAGTAACGCCAATAGTAGCTACGGCTACTAAATTAACTGATGTTGATTGTAATGGAAACACAACAGGTTCTATTCGTTATACAGTGAGTGGTTTTGGAACAGGAAGCTATAGCTACACTATAAATGGTGTTGCCACAGCAACTGGACAAACAGCAGGAACTTTCGACTTGACCAACAGAGCTGCAGGAACCTATGCAGTAGTTTTCACAGACGATATTACTAGTTGTACTGCATCTACTTCTGTTACAATTACGCAACCAGCTCAAGCATTAGCAGCAACGTACACTACTGTAAATGCCAATTGTAATTTTCCTACAGCTAGTGTTACTGTTACAGCAACTGGCGGAACTTCAACGTACAGATATTCATTTGTTACTTCAAGTACTACTCCAGGAACGTATGGAACAAGTAATGTCGCTAATTTAAACCCAACAACAAGTACGAGTTGGTTTGCACATATCATTGATGCCAACAATTGTACTTTTATATTACCAATAACCATTGCATCTGACCCAATACCAACAGTCACTGCAACTGGTACAGGATGTTTAGGAACTCCAGGAGGATATACTATTACGGCTACAAACACTACAACTCCAGCAGCTGGAATTATTACTCCAATACGTTACAGTATTAATAATGGTGCTTCTTACCAAGCAACCAATGCATTTACAGTAACTACAGCAGGTACTTATACCGTTACAATGATTGACGGAAACGGTTGTATTGCAACAGCGCCATCAATTATAGTGGCACCACAGTTAACGCTAAATGCTTTTTTAAACAAAGATATTACGTGTGTACTAGGTGATGAGCCTGCAAGAATCACTGTGACACCTACAGGTGGATCAGGAAGTTTTACTTATGCTATAACGACACCTGCATCAGAAGCAACAAATGTAACCGGAGCAACTACTGGTGTTTTCACAACAAGTGTGCCTGGTAGTTATACTTTTACAGTTACTGATACTACTACAGGTTGTACATATACAACTACAGCGGCTATTCCTGTAACAACAGCAATTTTACCTGATATTACAAGTATCACACAAACCGCATTTATCAATTGTAATGGTGATGATACGGGTGCAATAAGAGCAAGTTTTAACGCTTCACTTGGTTTAGCACCATTTGAGTTTAGTAATAATGGAGGTCCTTTCCAAAGTTCAAATACGTTTACAGGACTTTCACAAGGAACCTACACCATAACTATTAGAGATGCTAAAGGTTGTACTGATTTCCAAAATATTACGATTACGGAGCCCGGTTTAATTGATTTTGATTTATCTAGAGTTCCAATTCAATGTGTTATGGGTACTAATACTTTAGGTTCTATAACAGTTGCTAATGTAAGCGGTGGAACAGGCTCATTTAGATATTTTATAACGAATAATTTTGGATCAGTGGTGACACCAAATCCATATGTTGCAACAAGTAATGAAGATTTTACATTTACAATTATCGATTTTGGTATTTACACCGTTACTGTTGTAGATGCAAATGGTTGTAGTTTGAGTAAGCAAATTACAATGACTTCGCCTCCAACTTCTTTGAATATCGCTGTTAACGTGACTACGCCTGATTGTATTTCTGGTGGTACAGCTACCGTTACGGTAGGAGCACCAGTACTTGGTAACAGTTATGATTTTGGAATTGTGAATAGTAATATTCCACCTTATACATCTACATTTAATCCTGCAAATAATGGACCGTATTCATACAATTTTACAGGATTAACTCCAGGGGTTACCTATAGTTTTGTTGTACGAGATAATGTTACGGGATGTTTGTTTGTAAATACTGCAGGTACTCCTATTAACCCTGCTTCAACAATTACTGCTGCATTAACTCGTAATAACGTAACCTGTGTTGGTGCAAATGATGGAAGTGTAACGATGACAGTATCTGGATTTACAAATACAGCAACAAGTATAGATTATCAAATATTTAGACAGCAAAGTAATTCAACAGTAGGAGGAGTTATTAATCAGCCAGTTTCAGGAGGAACACCTTTTACAGTTACTTATCCAGCTCCAGGCTCATTACCTGCAGGTCAATATTATATTGTTTACATTGAAAATGGTGGGGTAAATAATGGTTGTAAAGCATCTTTCCCATTTGAGATTAAAGAATCTTCAATTAATTTATCAGTTATAGCTACTGTTATTTCAAATGAAAATTGTAATCAAGGTGGTGTTATAAGTGCACAAGCTAGAGATGGTGCTGGTTCATACGAGTATTTAATCAATACGACCAATGCACTCCCAACTGCTTTAACAGCAGGATGGCAAACTGGAAATACCTTCAGTAATTTAGTAGCAAACACTTATTATGTATTTGCCAAAGATGCTTTTGGATGTATTCAACCAGCTATAGCAAGAGTTTTGACTAGAGATCTAGAACCTACAATAGCACTTCCAACACCTATTTGTTACAATGGTACTCCATTTACAATAGATTTAGTTGCAAATGCTTCGGCTTCGGCTACTATTTTACCAGCAACTTATAAAGTGGAACCTATTGCTAGTTTAAATACTGTTGCGTATCAAAATGGTTCTACTTTTACGTTCAATGCTGCTGGAACGTATAGATTGTACATCAAAGATGGCAATGGTTGTGTAGCTTTTGTAGATTATACTGTGTTGCCTCAGTTGCAGTTAAAACCTGAGTTGACTAAAGTATTAGATTGTAACTTACCTACACCAAATGCAACAGTAACCGTAACAGCAACTGGCGGAACGACAACGTATGCTTATACTATTATTTCAGGTCCAGTTGTAAATACTACGGGAGCAACTAGTGGTATTTTTACAGGTTTAGATGCTGGAAATTATACATTCGGAGTAAATGACGGTACATGTACTGCAACGACAACATTTACAATTGATCTAATTCCTGCTACTATTATTGCTACTCCTGTAGTGAAAGATGTAAGTTGTAATGGAGGAAGTGACGGAACCATTACGGTTACTGTAACTTCAGGCGAAGGACCTTATACGTATGTACTTTCAGGTACAACTACAAACACTAGTGGAGATGCTTCGGGTGTTTATACCGGTTTACCAGTAGGGAATTATGTGGTTACAGTTCGTAATGGTAGAGGTTGTTTACAGGCTTCTCCTTCAATACCAATTGCACAGCCAACATTGCTTACCGCTACAGCTACTGCAGCAGCAAACACCACTTGTAGTACCACTACTGTAATTACTGTAACTGCTAGTCAAGGAACTCCATCAACTGTAGGGACAGGTTATACCTATAGTTTTAATGGTTTATCATACACTAGTGATAATACCTTTACGGTAAATAACGGTCCAGTAGCTACCACTACAACAATAAGTGTAAAAGATGCTAATGGTTGTACACTTGCATTACCAGATGTAATTTCCCCAGCCTTAACACCGCCAACTAATTTAACTTTTGCAGTTACTACTGCACCAACTTGTCCAGCAAATACAGCAACGGTTCAAGTAACGGCAACAGGCGGTTTAGGTTCATTGGATTTTGATATTATTGAATTCAATAATGTAGCAACAACTTTATATCCAACGCAATCAACCGCAGGAAGTGGTACACCAACAAGTTTTGCTAATTTACCTCCGGGAGATTACATTTTCCGAGTAACTGACGACAATGGTTGTACGTACCAAGAATTGTACACCGTGGTACCAGTAACCCCAATTGCAATTGTAGGCGCGTTGGTAAACGATATTACGTGTAACCCAGCAAATGGAACTACAAATAATGGTTCGGCTCGATTTACGGTAACAGGATTTAGCAGTACAGGTAATTATTCAATAAATGTAACTAGCGTGCCAGCTTTACTGCCATTTACACAATTGCCACCAGTGGGAGATGTAATAACGTTAACAGGCCTAAATGCAGGAACATATACAGTAACCGTTACAGACAACACTACTTTATGTGTAGCTAGTGATGCAGTTACTATTACGTTGCCAAATCCAATAGCTTTCACAACAGCAGCTACCAAAGTGTTCTGTACACAAGACATTTCACAAATTACCGTAAGCGCAGTAACAGGCGGTTCAGGCGCATATCAATATGCGGTACTTCCTGGTGGAACCGTTACACCACCAGCAATGGGTGCTTACAATACCAATCCAGTTCTTTCAGTAGATACTAACTTGACTGCTTTATCATGGGATGTCTATGTTATGGATGCCAAAGGTTGCGTAGGCATGCAAAATGTAACCGTGGTAAGCAATGCTGCTCCAACTATTGTAGCGCCAGCAGCACAGTGTTACACAGGTTCGCCATTGACAGCGGATTTAAGTCCAAATACAATTACAACTACTTATAATAGTGTTAAAGCATATACGCTTAACGGAACGGCTTTAACAAGTTCTATAGCTACCTTCAATGGACCAGGAACTTATGTATTAGGAATTAAAGATGACAACGGTTGTGAAGCTTTTGTAAATTATACCATTACAAACCAACTTATTGGCGGAGCGGTGTTAGTTAAAGATTTAACTTGTTCATCTCCAACCGCCGCTAGAGTTGATGTTACTATTTCGGGAGGAATAGCTCCATTTACAGTTCAAACCTTAGTTGGAGGAATTCCAACAGGAGCAGCTGCAACAGGAGTTACAGGTCCAATATATACGGTAAACCCAACAACAGTAGGAATCTACTCATTTGTAATTACGGATAGTAACCCAGCTACATGTTCGGTAACGACTAATACGGTTGAAGTAACTACACCAGTAACGCCAACGTTCACAGCAGTAGCTGCCGATGCTACTTGTAACGGAGACAGTAACGGTACCATTACGGTAACCCCAACTGCAGGCGTGGCACCATTTACTTTCGCGTTAAGCGGAACAGGATTCAACACTACTGGAGATGCTACTGGAAACTACAGTGGTTTACCAGCAGGATCTTACACGGTTGTAATTACAGATGCTAAAGGATGTCAATCAGCAGCAGCTACAGCAATTGTTATTAATCAGCCATTTGTGGTGTCAGCTACAATTAGCGTAACCACACCATTGAGTTGTGGTACAGGTAATTCGACTCAAGCAGCAACAGTAACAGCTGTACCTAGCGGAGGAAATGGTTCGTACCAATACAACTTCAACAACCAAGGCTTTACACCAAACAACACGTTTGTGACTAATACAGCCGGACCAGTTAGTGTGATTGTGAGAGATACCAACGGTTGTTCCTTTGCAACAGCAGTAGGTACTACAGTAATTGCCTTAGATCCACCAACAAATATGGATATTTCAGGTTCATTGATTTATTGTGCACCAGCTACAAGTACAACAAGTACGGTAATCATAAACAGTGTAACAGCAGGTGTGGGTCCATTTACATATCAAATGCTATCGCCTTCTGTTATTAATAATTTTGGTTCCAATAGTTTTGCAGGTTTGACAGCAGGCGATTATACGTTCCAAGTAACAGATGCTAATGGTTGTACGTACCAAGAATTGTACACAGTTGCACCACGTGTAAACATTGCAATTGTAGGCGCGTTGGTAAACGATATTACGTGTAACCCAGCAAATGGAACTACAAATAATGGTTCGGCTCGATTTACGGTAACAGGATTTAGCAGTACAGGTAATTATTCAATAAATGTAACTAGCGTGCCAGCTTTACTGCCATTTACACAATTGCCACCAGTGGGAGATGTAATAACGTTAACAGGCCTAAATGCAGGAACATATACAGTAACCGTTACAGACAACACTACTTTATGTGTAGCTAGTGATGCAGTTACTATTACGTTGCCAAATCCAATAGCTTTCACAACAGCAGCTACCAAAGTGTTCTGTACACAAGACATTTCACAAATTACCGTAAGCGCAGTAACAGGCGGTTCAGGCGCATATCAATATGCGGTACTTCCTGGTGGAACCGTTACACCACCAGCAATGGGTGCTTACAATACCAATCCAGTTCTTTCAGTAGATACTAACTTGACTGCTTTATCATGGGATGTCTATGTTATGGATGCCAAAGGTTGCGTAGGCATGCAAAATGTAACCGTGGTAAGCAATGCTGCTCCAACTATTGTAGCGCCAGCAGCACAGTGTTACACAGGTTCGCCATTGACAGCGGATTTAAGTCCAAATACAATTACAACTACTTATAATAGTGTTAAAGCATATACGCTTAACGGAACGGCTTTAACAAGTTCTATAGCTACCTTCAATGGACCAGGAACTTATGTATTAGGAATTAAAGATGACAACGGTTGTGAAGCTTTTGTAAATTATACCATTACAAACCAACTTATTGGCGGAGCGGTGTTAGTTAAAGATTTAACTTGTTCATCTCCAACCGCCGCTAGAGTTGATGTTACTATTTCGGGAGGAATAGCTCCATTTACAGTTCAAACCTTAGTTGGAGGAATTCCAACAGGAGCAGCTGCAACAGGAGTTACAGGTCCAATATATACGGTAAACCCAACAACAGTAGGAATCTACTCATTTGTAATTACGGATAGTAACCCAGCTACATGTTCGGTAACGACTAATACGGTTGAAGTAACTACACCAGTAACGCCAACGTTCACAGCAGTAGCTGCCGATGCTACTTGTAACGGAGACAGTAACGGTACCATTACGGTAACCCCAACTGCAGGCGTGGCACCATTTACTTTCGCGTTAAGCGGAACAGGATTCAACACTACTGGAGATGCTACTGGAAACTACAGTGGTTTACCAGCAGGATCTTACACGGTTGTAATTACAGATGCTAAAGGATGTCAATCAGCAGCAGCTACAGCAATTGTTATTAATCAGCCATTTGTGGTGTCAGCTACAATTAGCGTAACCACACCATTGAGTTGTGGTACAGGTAATTCGACTCAAGCAGCAACAGTAACAGCTGTACCTAGCGGAGGAAATGGTTCGTACCAATACAACTTCAACAACCAAGGCTTTACACCAAACAACACGTTTGTGACTAATACAGCCGGACCAGTTAGTGTGATTGTGAGAGATACCAACGGTTGTTCCTTTGCAACAGCAGTAGGTACTACAGTAATTGCCTTAGATCCACCAACAAATATGGATATTTCAGGTTCATTGATTTATTGTGCACCAGCTACAAGTACAACAAGTACGGTAATCATAAACAGTGTAACAGCAGGTGTGGGTCCATTTACATATCAAATGCTATCGCCTTCTGTTATTAATAATTTTGGTTCCAATAGTTTTGCAGGTTTGACAGCAGGCGATTATACGTTCCAAGTAACAGATGCTAATGGTTGTACGTACCAAGAATTGTACACAGTTGCACCACGTGTAAACATTGCAATTGTAGGCGCGTTGGTAAACGATATTACGTGTAACCCAGCAAATGGAACTACAAATAATGGTTCGGCTCGATTTACGGTAACAGGATTTAGCAGTACAGGTAATTATTCAATAAATGTAACTAGCGTGCCAGCTTTACTGCCATTTACACAATTGCCACCAGTGGGAGATGTAATAACGTTAACAGGCCTAAATGCAGGAACATATACAGTAACCGTTACAGACAACACTACTTTATGTGTAGCTAGTGATGCAGTTACTATTACGTTGCCAAATCCAATAGCTTTCACAACAGCAGCTACCAAAGTGTTCTGTACACAAGACATTTCACAAATTACCGTAAGCGCAGTAACAGGCGGTTCAGGCGCATATCAATATGCGGTACTTCCTGGTGGAACCGTTACACCACCAGCAATGGGTGCTTACAATACCAATCCAGTTCTTTCAGTAGATACTAACTTGACTGCTTTATCATGGGATGTCTATGTTATGGATGCCAAAGGTTGCGTAGGCATGCAAAATGTAACCGTGGTAAGCAATGCTGCTCCAACTATTGTAGCGCCAGCAGCACAGTGTTACACAGGTTCGCCATTGACAGCGGATTTAAGTCCAAATACAATTACAACTACTTATAATAGTGTTAAAGCATATACGCTTAACGGAACGGCTTTAACAAGTTCTATAGCTACCTTCAATGGACCAGGAACTTATGTATTAGGAATTAAAGATGACAACGGTTGTGAAGCTTTTGTAAATTATACCATTACAAACCAACTTATTGGCGGAGCGGTGTTAGTTAAAGATTTAACTTGTTCATCTCCAACCGCCGCTAGAGTTGATGTTACTATTTCGGGAGGAATAGCTCCATTTACAGTTCAAACCTTAGTTGGAGGAATTCCAACAGGAGCAGCTGCAACAGGAGTTACAGGTCCAATATATACGGTAAACCCAACAACAGTAGGAATCTACTCATTTGTAATTACGGATAGTAACCCAGCTACATGTTCGGTAACGACTAATACGGTTGAAGTAACTACACCAGTAACGCCAACGTTCACAGCAGTAGCTGCCGATGCTACTTGTAACGGAGACAGTAACGGTACCATTACGGTAACCCCAACTGCAGGCGTGGCACCATTTACTTTCGCGTTAAGCGGAACAGGATTCAACACTACTGGAGATGCTACTGGAAACTACAGTGGTTTACCAGCAGGATCTTACACGGTTGTAATTACAGATGCTAAAGGATGTCAATCAGCAGCAGCTACAGCAATTGTTATTAATCAGCCATTTGTGGTGTCAGCTACAATTAGCGTAACCACACCATTGAGTTGTGGTACAGGTAATTCGACTCAAGCAGCAACAGTAACAGCTGTACCTAGCGGAGGAAATGGTTCGTACCAATACAACTTCAACAACCAAGGCTTTACACCAAACAACACGTTTGTGACTAATACAGCCGGACCAGTTAGTGTGATTGTGAGAGATACCAACGGTTGTTCCTTTGCAACAGCAGTAGGTACTACAGTAATTGCCTTAGATCCACCAACAAATATGGATATTTCAGGTTCATTGATTTATTGTGCACCAGCTACAAGTACAACAAGTACGGTAATCATAAACAGTGTAACAGCAGGTGTGGGTCCATTTACATATCAAATGCTATCGCCTTCTGTTATTAATAATTTTGGTTCCAATAGTTTTGCAGGTTTGACAGCAGGCGATTATACGTTCCAAGTAACAGATGCTAATGGTTGTACGTACCAAGAATTGTACACAGTGGCTCCACGTGTAAACATTGCAGCAACAGTAGCAACCATTACAAACGAAACTTGTTTTAACACCAATAACGGAACAGCAACATTTACGGTAAGTAATTCAGCTGGTTATATGGCAACACTAACAGTAGGTACTGGTTCCCCAGTAATTACTGGAAACACGGTAAGCCTTACAGCATTGGCACCAGGAAATTATAGCCTACAAGTTGTAGATACTACCACAGGATGTACAGCTGATGCACCATTTGCAATAGCTGATGTTGCTCAAGTACTTGATTTTAACAGCACGGCTACTAATATTAATTGTAATGTAGATACTGCAACGATTACGGTAACGGCTACAGGTGGAACCCCTGATTATAAGTATGCGGTAGCACTAGCTACAGCGCCAGCACCAGCAGTTACTGCTTATGGTTTGAGCAATTCGCTTGTAGTTGACACCAACAACGGTGCCGATATGAACTGGATTGTTTACGTAATGGATGCAAATGGTTGTCCAATCAACAAACCACAAACAATATCACTAGATGCTAATCCTACCATTGCTTCAGCAGTAGCTACGCAGTGTCCAAGTGCAACAGGAACGTATAACATTACTGTATCAGCATCTGGCTTTAGTCCAGCACTAAAATACAGTGCTGATGGTAGCAACTACCAAACTGGAAATGTGATTACAGTAAATGCGCCAGGCAATTATACCATTACGGTACGTGATGCAAATGGATGTATTTCAGCAGGTACTGTAGTGAATATAGTTAATCCTTTGATTTTAACACCAGTCGTTAACATTCCAGTATCTTGTACTGGCGGTGACGGACAAATAACGGTAAGCACTACAGGAGGTTCAGGAAACTTTGTGTACAATATTGATGGTGGCTCTTTTGCAGCAGTATCAGCTTTTAACGCAGTTGCGGCAGGAAACCACACTATTGGTGTTCGTGATACAACGACTTTATGTGAAGTATTTGTTCCGGTAAACTTACAAGCAGCTACTTTAGTTACTGGATTTGCATTAGATAAAACCAATGTAACCTGCAACGGTGGCAATGATGGAAAGATTACAGCGACATTTGATACTCCTGCACCAGGTATTAATGATAATCCAGTATACTTATACAGCTTAAACGGAGGATTGCCGCAAGCTTCTAATGTGTTTAATAATTTAGTTGCAGGAACGTATACAGTAACTGTTATTTCAAGTAGAGGTTGTGATGCTACAGCATCGATAATTGTTGATCAGCCAGTATTAATTTCGGTTCCAGCACCAACTGTGGTACAGTTTGGTTGTGCTTCAGGTAACATTAGCAATCTTGCTACTATTACAGTAACGGGTGTAAATGGAGGTTCAGGAACGTACTTGAATTACGAGTTTTTACGTAATGGCACACGCGTACAATTTGGAAACAGTAATGTATATACTGAAACGGTACTTACTGGCGGAAACTATACGGTAAACGTATTTGATAATCGTGGATGTGTGGGTAGCACTACAACTGCAATAAATATTGCACCTTACGTAGCACTTGATGCCGTATCGGTAGCTGTTAATCGACCTATTACTTGTGCCGTTCTAGAAAATATTACGGTATCGGTTACTACAATGGGTGGTACTGCTACTAATTTAGAATATACTATTGTGTACAAAGATCCAATTACAGGAGCTTTAACAGGTCTATATGCAACTACAACAAATACTGATGGTATATTTACTAATTTACCTATTGGGGATTACAACATTACCGTTCGCAACTTAGATACGAATTGCGAAATACGTACGGTTCATTTTGTAAACAATCCAAACACTTTTGATCTAGTGGTTAACGCTACTACTGATGTAACGTGTTTGAATGATACGAATGGAACAGCTACCCTAACACTAGTAGATCGCTTGATCACCACAACACCAGTAAATGGTAATGATGCAGGACCTTTTAGCTATACGCTTCAAAATGCTGCGGGCTTAAATGTAGGTAGTGGTACTGCTACTAACGCAGGACCAATTACTCTTACAGGTCTTGCAGCAGGAACATACACAATAAGTGCTACCTTGTCTCAAACCCCAGATTGTACGGTTACAAAAAACTTTACAATTGCGGCACCAGCAGCAGCACTTGATATTACCGAAACCCATACAGAGATTACTTGTGTAACGGGTAATAATGATGGTTCTATATCTGTTGCAGCAACAGGAGGTTGGCCAGGAAGCTATCAATTTGAATTGTTAGGTCCTACACCAGCACAAAGTGTGGCGTATGGAACCCAAACGGTATTCACAGGCTTAACTGCTGGTTCTTACACTGTAAATGTGAGAGACAGTAAAGGATGTGTGAACTCAGAAATTATAGTTCTTAATAATCCTACACCTATTGCTTTTGTAACAGTACCTAGTACTACTCTTGTTTCTTGTATTAACGATACAAGTGCTAGTATCACGGTAACTACAGGACCTACTGGCGGATCTGGAAGTTATTTATATACCTTGATTAGAACTAATGCAGCTGGTGTGGTTACTACTAATGGACCACAAATTTCTAATACGTTCAACAATTTAGGTGCTGGTACGTATCAAGTTCGAGTTTCTGATTCTTGGACGTGTAGTACGACTTCAGCAAATATAGTAATCAACGAACCAACAAGAGTAACGGCAGCTTTAACATTGGCTACAGCCAAAACATGTGCTACTGATGCCAGACTTACCCTTACAGCTGCTGGTGGAACGGCACCGTATACATACAGCACTACCCCTAATTTTGCAACTGCAACAGTAATGGTAGGTAACACAGCTACATTCTCTGTACCTGTAGGAACGCATAGCTACTACATTCGTGATAATAACGGTTGTGTAAGCTTCATCTCTAACGATGTTAAAATCGAAGAGGTTCCTACATTAACCCTTGAATTGGACATTCAAAATGCCACGATTAATTGTACAGGTGACAGGTCTGGTGTAATTGTTGCTTTGGCTCAAGGTGGTTTAGGTAACTATGTGTACACACTTTTAGATGGTGCGGGTAATCCACTAACTTTTGTGCCAACACAAACTACACCAGGTAACTTTACAGAGATTCCTGCTGGAAATTATGTAGTACGTGTAGTAAGCCAAGATTGTGCTGCGGTAACTTCTAGTATTGTACCTATTACTGAACCGTTATTACCACTTACACAATCTTACGCAGTTACAAATATTACTTGTGCAGGAGAGGGAGATGGTAGAATTACAATTACAGCTTCTGGAGGAACTGGAATTATTAAGTATGCAATTTCACCAGATTTGAATCAGTTCTTTGAATCGAATGTATTTGATAACTTAAAACCAGGTTTCTATGATTACATTGTACAAGATGAAAATGGATGTTTTGCATACATAACCGGAATAGAAATTAGAGAACCAGGATCTGTATTCGCTAATGTAATTCCTAACAGTGCGGTTCCAGAAGTATGTGCTGGAGATGCAGATGGTGCTTTTAGCTTGAACATTACTGGAGGAGTTGCTCCTTACAGTGTAAGTTTAAATAATAGAAACGGAACGTACACCACAGGAACGCTTACACAAGCACAGTTTGATTTCAGTGGTTTATCAGGAAATGAACAAATTGTTTACATTCGTGATGCTAATGGTTGTGAAAGTGATATTTCAATTTTACTTGGTCAACCAGTAACATTAAATCCAAAAGCTACGGTAAACTATGATTGTGTAAATAATAGTCAAGTTAATTCGGTAACCATTACAGTGGCTGCTGGAAACGCACCTGCAGATTTAGATTACTCTCTAGATGGATCAGCGTTCCAAGTTAGTAATGTATTTAATAACTTGAGCGCAGGTACACATACTGTTGATGTAAGACATACCAACGGTTGTATTAAGCAAGTAATCTTTGATGTAGATCAAATAAACCCAATCACAATCGTACTTTCTGATGGTGGATTGAACGAAATTGTTTCTACTGTTTCAGGTGGTTTTGGTAACTACCAATACAGCTTAAACGGAGAGCCTCAAGGAACTCAAAGTAATTTTATTATCTACAAATCTGGTGACTACACTGTTACTGTAACAGATGCTAATGGTTGTACGGCCACGGCTACGCGTTTCTTTGAATACATTGACATCAAGATTCCAAATGTATTCACACCAAATGGTGACGGAAACAATGATACTTGGGCACCAACAAATACAATCAATTACAAAGATCTAATCTTTGAAGTATTTGATAGATACGGTCGTAAATTGGGTACATACAGAGAAGGTCAGTCATGGAACGGTAAATACAACGGAAATGAATTACCTTCGGGAGATTACTGGTACATCCTTAGATTGAAAGATGTTAAAGATCCTCGAGAATTTGTTGGACATTTCACATTGTACAGATAATATAGGGAACTACAGATATTCTCAAAAAAATAAAGTAAAATGAAAAAAATCATCCTTTCAATGTTACTCTTGGTTGTGGGTTCAATCCACAGCCAAGAGTTAAACTTGCCCGTTTTTACGCAATATCTTGCGGATAATCCATTTGTAGTTTCTCCTACTTTTGCTGGTATTGGGGATAACTTGAGGATTCGAGCTAATGGCTTAACGCAATGGGTGGGTATTAAGGGCGCTCCTGATAACCAATCTATTTATGCTGATTTTAGAGTAGCTGATCAATCGGGTGTAGGAATTTCCGCATACAATGATAAAAATGGAAACACCATGCAACAAGGTATCAAAGCCTCTTTTGCACACCATATTATTTTAGATTATTATTCTAAGCAGTATTTGTCTTTTGGTATCTCGTATAATTTAAACACTTTTAAAATTGATGTTGATGCCTTACAGCCTATAAATAATGACCCAACGATTAACAACAATAGGTTTGTGGCCAATAATAATTTTGATGTGGGTTTCTTATACCGCAAGAAGGATTATTATGTGAGTTTCAATGCCAGCAACATTTTGGACAAAGATATTGATCAGTTTAGCGGTGTAGAGCCAAGCTTAGTTCGGAACTATCAAATTTATTCTGGATATGTTTTTAGAAGTAGAACTTATAACAGGTCAGAGTTTGAGCCTTCAGTATATTACCAATATTTTGCAAGTGATAAACGTTCCAGTACGGATGTCAACATCAAATACCGTAAATACGATCGTAATGATGATTATATTTGGGCAGGAGCCTCTTATAGATTCTTAAACGATCAAATAGGAAAACCGCTTAACGTAGGTCCTATGGTAGGATTTAAGAAATCAAGTTTTTACTTTGGGTATTCATACCAAGTAATTCTAAACCGTTTAGGAAGTTTCAACACTGGAACACACGTTGTAACTATTGGTTTAGATTTCCTTCAAGGAGTAAGTGATTGTCCGTGTACACAAAACCCAATTATTGATTAAAACAAAATATATAACATATTTAAAATCCGATTGTGAATAGACAGTCGGATTTTTTTGTGATAATGCTAAGGCTGGGCGCCAAAGATTCTCGTGCGATTATGTGTTTTTAGAAAAACGTCAAGAATGATAACGATTTCGTTAGTAACTAAAGTGGATTTTTTGGTTTTCACCAATTTGTTCCCGTGCTAAAAGTGCTATATTTGTTTCTCCATGAAAAAATAAACTTTAACAACATAACCATGAAAACTGTACATGATTTCGATTTTAAAAATAAGAAAGCGCTCATTCGAGTAGATTTTAATGTGCCCCTTGATGATCATTTTCAGGTAACCGATACCACCCGTATTGAAGCAGCCAAGCCTACTATTGATGCCATTTTAGCTCAAGGAGGCAGTGTGATTTTAATGTCACATTTAGGACGTCCAAAAGGAGTAGAAGCTAAATACTCATTGCAATACATTGTACAAACTACAGCTAAAATTCTGGGAGTACCAGTGCAATTTGTGTCAAATTGTGTGGGTGCAGAGGCGAAAGAAGCAGCTCAAAACTTGCCAGTAGGTTCAGTCTTGATACTTGAAAATCTACGTTTTCATCCAGAGGAAGAGGCTGGTGATCAATCATTCGCCAAAGAATTAGCTGGTCTTGGAGATATTTATGTGAATGATGCATTTGGTACAGCGCATAGAGCACATGCTTCTACCACCATCATAGCACAGTTTTTTCCAGATCACAAATGTTTTGGATTGTTGCTTGCCAAAGAAATTGAGAGCTTGAATAAAGTTTTGAAAAACAGTGAGAAACCAGTAACTGCGGTTTTGGGTGGTTCTAAAGTTTCTTCTAAAATCACGGTTATCGAAAATATTTTAGATAAGGTTGACCACATGATTATAGGAGGTGGAATGACTTTTACTTTTGTTAAAGCTCTAGGAGGTCAAATAGGAGACTCAATTTGCGAAGATGACAAACAAGACTTAGCACTAGAAATTTTGCGTTTGGCCAAAGAAAAAGGCGTTCAAATACACATTCCTGTTGATGTTGTAGCGGCTGATGCTTTTGCAAATGATGCTCAAACTCAAGTGGTGGATGTAAATAACATACCTGATGGCTGGCAAGGTCTTGACGCAGGACCAAAATCATTAGAACTTTTCAAAGAAGTGATCATGAAATCAAAAACGATATTGTGGAATGGACCTCTGGGTGTTTTTGAAATGGAAAATTTTGCAAATGGAACGATCACACTTGGGAATTATATTGCTGAGGCTACTGCCAATGGAGCGTTTTCACTTGTGGGCGGCGGTGACTCTGTAGCAGCTGTGAAGCAATTTGGACTGGAAGATAAAGTTAGTTATGTATCTACAGGAGGTGGAGCCATGCTCGAGATGCTTGAAGGTAAAGTACTTCCAGGTATTGCAGCAATATTATAATAATTGTCATAATAACAATTTTACAGTAGCAAAGAAACCTTTTTATAGTAGTTACTACGTGATACTAATTTAAGACTAGGCCTCAACAACAAAAAAGAGTTGTTGAGGTTTTTTATTTTTACTCCTAAATAAAATTATAAAATATCATTTTTTTTCTTAAATCGATAGATTTTCCTTATAAATGTATCAATTATTGCATTTTTAACAGTTTTTAATGACGTTTTTTAGAAAAAACCCGTTAAGTTTGTAAATATAGCTTTGTAATCATTTGAAATATAGGTCTTTGATCGTAAAAATATGAATATAAAAAATACCACAATTGTAATTTTCTCTTTGTTTTCGGCCAGCTTGTTTGCGCAAGTAGCAAGTGAAACCAAATCAATTTTAAAAATTGAATCTAAAATCTCGTACCTTGATTCCATCAAGAAAACTTTTGTTCATGATAAAGTTGCCTCTCGTGTAGACAGCTTGTGGATGAAAGAACTTACCGATTTGGATTTGTTTACTTCATTCTCTGATGATATAAAAAATACTAATCTTGATCTAGCCATAGACTTTGAATTGCCTACAGATTTATTAAAGCAAAGATTGGCTGCCATGGATGCAAAGTCACCTTTTAATATTGAGTACAATCCAGGATTAGAAAACTTAATCAAATCCTTTTTGAAAAACAGAAAAAAATCTTTTGAACGCCTTATGGCAGTTTCTGAATATTATTTTCCGTTAATGGAGGAAGCGTTGGCAAAGCAAAATGTACCCTTAGAAATTAAATATTTAGCGGTTGTAGAATCTGCATTGAACCCGAAAGCAATTTCTAGAATGGGCGCTACAGGATTGTGGCAGTTCATGTACCAAACTGGAAAACAATACGGTCTTAAAATAGATTCTTATGTAGATGAAAGAAGTGACCCACTGAAATCTAGCGAAGCCGCAACACAGTATATGACCAATATGTACAAGATATTTGGAGATTGGGATTTAGTTTTAGCAGCCTACAACTCTGGACCTGGAAACGTTGCGAAAGCCATCAGACGTTCTGGAGGACAACAAAATTATTGGAATATTCGAAAAAATTTACCCCGAGAAACACAAGGCTATGTACCTGCTTTTTTAGCAACTATGTATATTTATGAATACCACAAAGAACATGGTATTGTTCCTAATAGAGCCAAAGTAAAACACTTTGCTACAGATACGGTGATGATTAAGCGTCAAATGACGTTCAGACAAATATCGGAATTACTGGATGTGCCTGTAGCACAATTACAGCTTTTAAATCCGTCTTACAAGCTAAACGTGGTTCCTTTTTATCACGATCAAACCCATTTTTTAAGATTACCACAGGAAAAAGTTGCCGTTTTTGCCTCAAACGAAGACAAAATATATGCCTACGCACAATATGAAAAAGACAAAAGTGAAAAACCTTTTATGTTAGCAAAAACCACTGTGGTTAAAGACAGTCTTAGTGCTAATACTGCAAGTCTAGTCGCAACCAAAAGCGTGTACTACAAAGTTAAAAGAGGCGATAATCTAGCTAGTGTAGCTGAAAAATATGGGGTGACCATTTCTGAAATAAAAAGATGGAATCGAATTAAGGGAAATTCTATTGCTTATGGGCGAAGTTTAAAAATCAATACTGATCCTACTGCACTAAAGGAAATAAAGTCTGAATCTAAAAATACGGTTTCTAAAAATACAGCCCTTGCAGATGCTAAAGTAAATAAAGAGGAAAAGGCTGTTGATGCGTCAAACACCGCTTCAACTTATGTAGTACAAAAAGGAGATAACTTGGGGAGTATTGCAAAGAAACACAATTTGACAGTTACTGAGATTCAAAAGTTAAATGGGTTAACTACTGCTTCTGTGCAAGCGGGATTGGTTTTGCAATTGAGTCCAAAAGAAACGGATGCTAAACCAGATGCAGCAACAAGTCCGTTGCGTAAAGATGTCGAGTATGTTGTTTTAAAAGGAGATAATTTAGGTGCAATTGCGACTAAATTTGGCGCCACTGTTCCCGAATTAAAATCGTGGAATAACCTACCTGATAATACGATTACAATAGGAAAATCTCTTATTGTTGCCAAGGATGAAATAGCAATAAATACTGATAAAGCTACTGTAGATACTTTTAAAACAAAGAAAAATACATCTGCTGCGAAAACTGCTTCAGAATATTTTGTGAAAAAAGGAGATTCCTTATTTAGTATTTCTAAAAAATATCCAGGTGTAACCATCAATGATTTGAAAAAGTGGAACGGTATTAGTGGTGAAGATATCAAACCAGGTATGAAGTTAAAAATAAACGGATAATACGGCTTTGTTCTTTATATTTGGGTTTTACTAAACAACACCCAGCAATGCATCGATTTTATTGTTTCCTCATTTTTGCGACACTTTCTTTGTTTTCTTGTCAAAAGGATAACAGCTCGTTGCCGCGCATTACTACAGGTAAAATCAACACCATATCGGTTATTATTGAAGATCAGTTGTGGAATGGTGAAATAGGAGATAGCATCAGGAATAAATTTGCTGCGCCAGTAATAGGCTTGCCTCAAGAAGAACCTCTTTTTAACATCAATCAATATCCTGTGAAACTTTTAGAAGGTTTCATGACCGATACGCGAGCGATAATTGTGGTAAAAAAAACTGAGTTCAATAAATTTGAAATCAAGAAAAATCAATATGCGAGTCCGCAAAATGTTTTTCATATTTCAGGAAGAACAGTAAGTGATATTGTGACAATCATGGAGCAAAATGCACCCCAAATGATCTCCATGATTAAGAATGATGAAATTGCGGCTAGCCAAAAAATAAACAAACAATCTTTACTGGATCCTAAAATTATTGAGAACAAGTTTCATACGGCTATCCAAGTGCCTACGGGTTATGTGTATGTCTTGCAAAAAAGAAATTTCTTGTGGCTCAAAAAAGAATTTATTGGCGGAAACACTAGTCTCTTGCTCTACCAAGTTCCTTTAGATAAATATAGAACCGATAAAAACTGGAGTGCAAAGGTTATTCAATTGCGCGATTCTATAGGCAATTTGTACATCAGAGGTAAAGAACCGCATACCAACATGATTACAGAGGAAGCGTATTCTCCTTATTTTTCTAAGACAAAACTCAACAAATACACTGCTTATGAAACTAAGGGAACTTGGCAATTGAATAATGATTTCATGTCGGGTCCTTTTATCAATTATGCAATAGTAGATACCAAATACAACCGATTGCTAATTCTAGAAGGTTTTTGTTATGCGCCTTCTAAAGACAAAAGGGATTTAATGCACGAATTAGAATCCATTATAAAATCAGCGCGGATTATTAAAAAAGAGTCTTAAATTGCTTTAATTTGTATAAAAAACAGCACATGACACTACAATGGGAAATAAAAGCATTTGAAGCACTTACAGTTTTTGAGTTATATGATATTTTAAAGTTACGAAGTGAAATCTTTGTAGTTGAGCAAAACTGTGTGTACCTTGACTTAGATGATAAAGATAAAGTAGCCTTACACCTTATGGGCGTTTATGACGGTAAAATAGTGGCTCATTCTAGATTGTTTCAACCCGGAATAAGTTTTGATTTTGCCTCAATAGGTAGAGTTACTGTTGATGCTAATTACCGTGATCGCAAATGGGGACATGACCTTATGCGCGAGTCTATTGCGGGCATAGCGAAACATTTTGGCGAAAGCCAAATCACAATAGGAGCCCAGTTGTACCTAAAAAAGTTTTACGAAAGCCACGGTTTTGTACAAACTAGTGAGATGTATCTTGAAGATGATATCCCACACATAGAAATGCAAAAACAGTAAGTTACATTTTTAAGATAGCTTTGTAGGCAGCGGCATCGTTTAAGAGTGTCGTTGCTTTCTTGATTTCGATGTTGTTTTTGGTGTAATATTGGTACAAACCTTCTTGGTATTGAAAACGTTTGATAATTTCATCAACCATTAAACCCTTGATTTCTTTTTGATGTTTGTCTAGCAACGTATTTTCAGTTTTTTGCAAGGCTGTCAATAATTGCTGGTACTCTACTTGAATGGATTCGTCTAGCTTTTCTTTTTTGGCTACAGCCAAAGTATTTTTCAAAGCCAATTCGGTTTCTGTGTCAAAGGAGAATTTTTGAGCTTTTAAATAGTTTTTAAAATCAGCATAATCAGCATCATTGATCACCGGGATTTGATTTCCTAAAGATTGGTTTTTGTAATAATAACTGGTTACGTAGTTAAAGATTCCGTCGTTGCGAAGCAAGGCGTTTGTGATAGGACTAGATTTGGTTTCTTCTAAAACTACATCAGGTTGAATACCTCCGCCGTCATACACAGTTCTACCTTTTCGGGTTTTAAAAGCGTTAAAGTTCTTCTCTTCGGTCTTTAAAGCCATTCCGTTTTTGTCTTTTTTAGAATAATCCAATGCTTGAATGCATCTTCCAGAAGGAGTATAGTAGCGCGAAATGGTCACTTTGAGTTGGGTTCCATAAGTTAAATCAACAGGACGCTGTACCAATCCTTTCCCAAAACTACGACTTCCTACTACCACCGCTCGATCTAGATCCTGTAACGCACCTGCAACAATTTCTGAAGCGGAGGCACTACGGCCGTTTACCAAAACAATTAAAGGTATGTCTAAGTCTACAGGTTCTCTGGTGGTTTTATACGTGGTATTGTGTTTTTCAATTTTAGACTTTGTAGTTACAATAGTCTCGTTTTTGGCTACAAATAAATTGCAAATATTTACAGCTTCATTCAGTAACCCGCCGGGATTGTCTCTTACATCTAGAATGATGCGTTCTGCTCCTTCTTTTTTGAGTTGTTCTAGTGCTTCTTTGGTTTCAAAAGAGGCTTTTTTGTTAAAATGAGACAAGACAATGTAGCCCGTTTTATCATCGATTTTTGCAAAAAATGGTACCGATTTAATTTCTACTTCATCCAGTACAATTTGTGTGGTATTAGGCTTGCCTTGTCTGAGGTATTTTACTGTGATTTTGGTATTTTTAGACCCCTTGAGTAATTGCGAGGCATCATCCTTGAAATCTGATAAAAGCACATCACCTATTTGAATGATCTCATCACCTGCTTTTAAACCGGCTTTGTCAGCAGGGAAATTTTTATACGGTTCTTTTATGATTAATTTGTCTTCTTTGCGGGTAAGTACGGCACCTATTCCGGTATATTCACCCGTATTGTTAATTTTAAACTTCACGACATCCTGCTCATTAAAATAGACCGTGTACGGATCTAAGTTAGCCAACATGGCCTTAATGGCTTTGTCCATTAACTCGCCTGGATTAGTCTCATCTACATAATTGCGGTTCAATTCTTTGAAAAGCGTGGTGAAGATTTCAATTTGTTTGGCAATTTCGAAGAAATCATCTTTGAAACTGCTTCCAATGAATAAAAGTGCTGAAGCAACAACGGGTAAGATGAATTTTTTTTTGAGGAAAGAATACATGTTTTTATATTTTTTTTGACTTAAATCGTTTTCTAATAAAGTAACCTAAAGCAATCATAATGAGGATAAATGGCCAAATACTGAGTAAATTGATAAACAAACTCGAAAGACTATTGAATCCTGATTTGATGGCGGTCCAAATTTTTGTTCCATATGATTCGGTAGCGCCGCTAGCCTCTGCAACAGATTTATAAAATTCTATTGTGATGGTGCTATAAGAAACTTGGTTTTGCATGTAGTTCAATTGCCCTTCTTTGGCTTCAATTTCTTCGCGAATAGCCGAAAGTTGTTTTTCAATTTCTAGCATTTCGGTAACCTTGTTTGCTTTTTTCAAAAGTTCCAGATACCGGTTTTCCAATACTTTCTTTGCTTTTAATCGGGCATCAAGATCTATAAATTCAGCAGTGACATCCTGTGAAGTTATTTCTTTAGTGTCAAAATACGCAACTCCTTTTGAAATGGAAGCTATAAAAACATCAAAGTTTTGGCTTGGTACACGAACTGTTAGATTTCTAAAAACCGACTCGTAATCTTTGCCTTCATTGTCGTTTTGGATCGTTGCTTTACTATTTTTTACTGCATTTTGTATTTGGGTATATGTAGCTTCTAAATCATTGGTTTCAAAACGAAGGTTACCTGTTTTGATGATTTTTTGTTCTGTTTTTTCTTTTTCAGGCGAGTCCATTTTATCACCACTGTAGTTGCCATTTTGTCCAGATTCTCTTTTTGCAGGAAGTTTAATAGCTGTGATTTTCATATCTAATTCAGCTTCTTCTTTTTTACAACTCCCCAAACACAAGAGTACAAGAATAAATAAGAGTATTGACTTCATAAATAGGTTGTTTTAATGCTAAAAATACAAAAAATAGAATTGCTACTCTTCTTTTTTTATTTGTAGCAAAAACTTTTCAAACAATTGAACAGTTTTAGTATTGATTTCTTGGTAAGTCAAGCGATCTTTGGTTTGATAAAAAAACATGAAAGAGTACGGTTGGTCAAGATTATCAAGCAACAAATGTTTATTTAGGCGATAGGTTTCGCGAAGTACACGTTTGAAATAATTGCGGTCTACAGCTTTTTTAAAATTCTTTTTGGATACGGAAACGCCTATTTTTATTTTTTCACTTTCGCCAAAAGTACCAGCTTTGTATACCAATCGCAACGGATATTTGGATACGGATTTACCCTCAGTAAATAATAAACCAATGGTTATTTTGCTTTTTAGTTTTTCGGATTTAGGGTATTTGAAATTCATATATAGGGAACGTATTTTGGATAGCAAAGGTACAATTAAAGCTGTTTTTTGCGACTTTTTCTAGATGAAATACCGCTAAAAATATATTTATTACTTTTGCAGAAATTTTTGAAGCATGCAAAAAATAATTTCCTACCCCTTATCTGTTGTTTATTATCTCTGTTTTAGTCTAACATTGCTTGTTTTTCATCCTATTCAATGGGTTTGTTTCAACGTTTTTGGCTATCAAGCGCATAAAAAGAGTGTGGATTATTTGAATTTTTTCTTGGTAAAATGCACTAATTTGCTTGGAACTACGTATACTTTTACAAATAGAGATGTCATCCCAAAGGATGTACCCTTGATTTTTGTGTGCAACCATCAAAGTATGTACGATATTATTGCAATGATTTGGTATTTTAGACGTTTTCATTGTAAATTTGTGAGTAAGAAAGAATTAGGTAAAGGAATACCAAGTGTATCCTATAATTTACGCCATGGAGGTTCTGTACTTATTGATAGAAAAGATCCCAAACAAGCTATTCCTGCCATTAGAAGTTTGTCAGAGTATATAGAAAAGCACAAGCGTTCTGCCGTTATTTTTCCAGAAGGTACCCGAAGTAAAACAGGAAAACCAAAAGAGTTTTCACAAACAGGATTAAAAATGCTGTGCAAGAGTGCCCCATCGGCCTACGTAGTTCCGGTAAGCATTAACAACTCTTGGAAAATGGTAAAATTTGGTTTTTTTCCCGTTGGTTTAGGAAATCATCTTACCTTTGTAGTGCACGAACCGCTTGCTGTAAGCGAATATGATTTTGCTGATTTGATGGTGAAAACCGAAACAGCCGTTGTGAATGGAATAAAAATTTAATATATATAAAATGTCAATAAAAAACATTCGATTAGAAGTAATGCAGTTTTTAGAGAAAAATGTAGATAGCTTTGTCGATCAGTATCTTATTCCTGTTGAAAAGATATGGCAACCCACAGATTTTTTGCCAGATTCCCAGAGTGATACTTTTTTTGATGAAGTAAAAGAACTACGTGAAATTGCTAAAGATTTGCCTTATGATTTCTGGGTAACACTAGTAGGTGATACCATTACAGAGGAAGCGTTGCCTACCTATGAGTCTTGGCTTATGGATGTAGAAGGAATAGATAATGTGGAGCGCAACGGATGGTCAAAATGGATCAGACAATGGACAGGTGAGGAAAATCGCCATGGTGATTTATTAAACAAATACTTGTACTTATCCGGTAGAGTGAACATGCGCGAAGTAGAAATGACTACACAGCACTTGATTAATGACGGTTTTGATATTGGTACTGGTAGAGATCCTTACAAAAACTTTATCTACACTAGTTTTCAAGAACTAGCTACCTATGTTTCACATAACAGAGTAGCTCAAATAGCTAAAAAATACGGAGACAATAAACTTTCTAAAATGTGCAAAATGATTGCAGGCGATGAAATGCGTCACCATCATGCATATAGCGAGTTTGTAAACCGAATTTTCCAAATTGACCCAAGCGAAATGATGCTTGCTTTTCAATACATGATGAAAGCAAAAATTGTTATGCCGGCTCATTTCTTGAGAGAATCTGGTGAAAAAATAAGTACAGCTTTTGAACAGTTTTCTGATTCTGCACAGCGTATTGGGGTGTATACCGCAGTAGACTATGTTGAAATTATGCAAAAATTAATTGACAAGTGGGAAATTGATAAAATAGGTGGTTTAACAGATGAAGCTGAAAAAGCACGTGACTATTTGATGAAATTACCTGCTAGAATGGCCAAAATCTCTGAGCGTTTGGTAATTCCTCAAGAATCTCACATTTTCAAATGGGTTGAGCCTGCCTTAATACGCTAATTCACTCCTGCGAATACCCAATATAAATGTTGGATTTTAAAGTTTTAAAGCTTTAAAGTTCAACATTTTTTTTAAAAACAAAAGATACAATGACAAATCCTGATTTGATAAACAAGACAATTCTTTTTGTAAAAGAAGAATTAAAAAATGCCGAGGGCGGACACGATTGGTTTCATATCGAAAGAGTGTTTAAGAATACAGTACTAATTGCTAGCACGGAAACTTGCGATACTACTGTTGCCCAGCTTGGTGCGTTGCTACATGATATTGCCGATAGTAAATTTCACGATGGTGATGAAACGGTAGGACCTAGAGTTGCTCGAAAATTTTTAGAATCGGAACATGTTGAAGAGGAAATTATTTCGCATGTAGTTCAAATTATTGAAAACATATCTTATAAAGGTGGTAATGTTGAACGAAAGTTTTCCTCTATTGAATTAGATGTGGTTCAGGACGCAGATCGTTTAGATGCCATAGGAGCTATAGGAATTGCCAGAGCATTCAATTATGGAGGTTTTAAAAATAGAGCGATGTATGACCCTGAAATAGCTCCAAACACCAGCATGACTAAGGAAGAATACAAAAAGAATGATGCTCCAACAATAAATCATTTCTACGAAAAGCTTTTGCTCTTAAAAGATAAAATGAATACTGAAACGGGAAAGAAGATCGCTCAAGAAAGACATTGCTATATGGAGGGTTTTCTAGCTCAGTTTTATGCAGAATGGGAAGGGGAGAAGTAAGTTAACAGTTTTCAGTTTTTTGAGATTGTTATCCTTCAAAAAAATAAAACTCAGGCTTGAATGATATGTAATCCATTACGAGCTCTTTTTTAACGAATGCTGGTTTTCAACATGAAACCAGCATTCGTTATCAAAAATTTTATGCTGAAATCCCTTTTTCTTTCATTTCTAGAATCACATCCGATGCATTTTTAAAGGTAGGTGCTTGCTCAATGATAGTTCCGACTCTTTTTTTATTGAGTTTAAACGTTATGTCATTTTCTGTGGTGAAGAGTAGAGCCGTCAAAAAAGGGTTGTTCATATACGGAGCCAATACAATATACGCCTCATCAAGGGTATGGAAACTTTCTATTTCTTCGGTTTTATAACGCGCCGTTATAGACATACAAAACACATCGTTTTCTTGTAAAACAGGACGTACATAAATATTTTTCAATTCTGTATCACCAATGGTTTTGGCTAGGGTTAACTTTGCATACGTATAGTTATCGATACTTTCTTTTACTTTTTCCCAGAACAGATCAAATACAGGTTGGAAGGACATAATTAGAATTTAAAGAGTGAAATAATCACAAATGAAATGCAAAATTAAGCCTTGTGCAGCAAACAAATCCTTTTTGTGAAAAAAATTATTTAAAACAATATGTGTTTAAACTAAAAAAGAGAACCAATCTGGTTCTCTCTTATTTTTATTTCCCTGTAAAAACTGCTTTTCTTTTCTCTAAGAAAGCTGTTGTTCCTTCTTTAAAATCTTCGGTTCCAAAACATTTTCCAAAGGATTTGATCTCTGTTTCGTATCCGTTTTTACCTTCTTTGAAATTAGCATTAACTGCTTTTATTGCTTTGCCAATAGCGTAGGGAGAGTTCTTAATGATTTTATTTGCCATATTGGTGCAAAATTCAATTAGTTCGTTTTCTGGAACCACGTGGTTTACTAATCCTATTCTGTAAGCTTCATCCGCAGAAACCATTCCGGCAGTCATAATCATTTCCATAGCGCGGCCTTTTCCTACTAGTTGTGGTAGGCGTTGTGTTCCTCCGTATCCAGGAATCACTCCTAGCGATACTTCTGGTAAACCCATCTTGGCATTTGTAGATGCTACTCTAAAATGACAGGCCATGGCTAATTCTAATCCGCCACCTAGCGCAAAACCATTAACTGCGGCAATAACAGGTGTTTTTAAATTTTCGATAAAATCAAATAATTTTTCTTGACCTTCAGCTGCAAGTTGGGATCCTTGTTCTATGGAGAAATTTGCAAATTCTGAAATATCAGCTCCTGCTACAAAAGCTTTTTCGCCACTTCCTGTTAAAATAATAGCACGAATCTCATTGTTCTTTGACAATAATTTAAAGGCTTTGTTCAAATCAGAAATGGTTGCCACATTTAAAGCATTTAGCTTTGTAGGTCTATTGATAGTTACAGTTGCAATGTTTTCTTGGGTAGTAACCAAAATATTTTCGTAGTTCATAAGTGTTTTTTAAGAGTTTATGATGGGGAGCGACACAATGAATGTGGTTCCTTTACCAAATTCAGATTCAAAGATAATCGTTCCTTTGTAATTTTCGATAATGTTTTTTATAATTCCAAGACCAAGACCCATACCGCTACTTTTGGTAGTAAATTTAGGTTCAAAAATCCTATGCGCATCGCTAGCTTGTATTCCTATTCCGTTATCTGATACGGTTATGAGTACGTTATTGTCTTCTTTTTTTATTTTTACGAGAACCTTTTTTAATTCTTGTTGCTCCGGTATAGATTGAATAGCGTTTTTGGCAAGATTGGTAATAACTCGAATCAATTGTGTACGGTCAATTTTTGAAATAATCTCTGGAGATTCGCTTTGAAATTCAACATAATCTTCATTAAAAATATCCATGGTAAGTTCAACAACTTCAACTACATTCAGGGTTTCATTTTGTTGGGCAGGCATGGAGGCAAAGTTAGAAAAAGCCGAAGCGACAGCACTCATGGTGTCAATTTGTTGAATGAGCGTTTCAGAGTAGTCGTTCATTTTCTGTTTTACATTGGGATCCAATGGGTCAAACTTGCGTTGAAAGCTTTGAACCGTGAGTCTCATTGGCGTAAGCGGATTTTTAATTTCATGGGCCACTTGTTTTGCCATTTCTCTCCAGGCTTCTTCGCGCTCACTTTGTGCTAGTTTGATGGCGCTTTTCTCCAGTTCATCTACCATGGCATTATACGCCTTGATGAGTAAATTAATTTCTTTGCTATTGGCCTCCAAAACAATTTTTTCGTTTTTTTGGTTTAAACTGGTTTCACTTAATTTATCCGAAATGGTTTTCAAAGATTTTGTAATGTAGGACGATAAAAAGTACGCTAGCGCAAAGGCCATGAGCAGCATAAAAGTATACACTTGACCTAGTCTTACCAAGAAATTTTTAAGTTCATTTTCATAATATCCATCGTCCTCTACATAAGGCAAGTTTAAAATTCCGAGTGGCTTGAATTTGTCATCTTTGATTTGGCTAAAAGCCGAACGATTTTTTTTGCCGTCAATGGTTTTAATGTCTACATACCTTTTTTCAATGGAGGAACGCACCAGTTTCAAAATGTATTTGGGTACTGGTGGTGCAACTTTGTCAACCGAAAAAGATTCTTTGGAAGATTTTAATAACTGACCGTTAAGGCTGTAAATATTAATTTCGACGTTATGAATGTGTGCCAATTCATGAATTTTATCCTTAAAGATAAGATCTAGGTTTGCTGCGGTAAGAGGATAAGTAGTGGTTGAAAGAATAAAATTGATGTGTTGTTTAACCGCATTTTCGTTTCGTTCCAATCGCTCTTGGTGGTATTCTTTTGCTTCGTTTTTAAATTGAATGATCGAAATCGAAGCTAATATAACGGAGGCCATCAATATCAATACAATCATGGACAGGAAAATCCTAATCCGCAAGGAAAGCATTGCTATTTTGAAGCTTTTGAACATGGTTTTTAGTTTACAGTCTCAGTCTCAGTACCGGTTGGGAACTGAAAATACAGCTATTTTCTTTCTCTAATTTTTTTGTAAAACTGGAAACCCAGCATTAAAATGACAGAGAACAAAATGATCCCAATTACTCCGTAAATCCAATTGAATGCATTTTTTAAAATTACTAAAAACACTACGGCAAAAAGTATAATTGTGGCGCCTTCGTTCCATAATCGCATAATATTAGAGGTGTATCTAACTTCGTTTCGTTGCAATTGATTAAAGATTTGGTGGCATTTAGCATGGTACAAATACAATAAAAACACAAATCCTAGTTTGACATGCATCCAAGGCATTTGAAGCCACGCCCGACCTAAATCTGTAAAAAACAACATCCAAAATGCAAAGATACTGGCTAATATTGCCGATGGCCAAGTAATAATGTACCACATGCGGTACGTCATTATTTTGAATTGGTTTTGTAAAATCTCTTTTTCGGGTGAAAGTTTGTCTGCAGCTTCAATTTGGTAAACAAAAAGACGAACAATATTGAAAAGCCCCACAAACCAAGTGATCACAAAGATGAGGTGTAATGATTTTATGTAATTATAGTATTCCATAGTACCGTTATAGTAGTTTAGTATGTATTTCTTTTTTTAATAAATAGCCAGTCAATGCTGTTGATAAAACATCGGCAATAGGAAAAGCAATCCATACGCCAAAAATACCTAAAAAATTTGGTAGAATTAGCACAAGCGGGATGAGGAAAAAACCTTGTTTGCTCAACGTTAAAAGTAATGCTTTTTTGGCATTGCCAATAGCTTGAAAATAGGCAGCACCAATCAGTTGAATGGCAATAATAGGTGAAGCTGCAAAAACCCATCGTAAAGCATTGGGCGTTTGGGATATAACCTCGGGATCAGTGGTAAAAACAGATACAATTGGTTGAGCAAATACCAAGATGACTACAAAAATAATAGAAGCCAAAACCGCTGCGTATAAAATGGATAACTGAACACTCTCCTTAACACGAGCAAAATTAGAAGCTCCATAATTGTAACCCGCAATAGGCAAAAATCCTTGTGTGATTCCAAGTATAGGGAACAAAGCAAACATTAACATTCTGCTGATAATCCCATAAATAGCAACGGAATGTTCGCCGCCATAGGTGTACAATGTGTGGTTTAATAGTATGGATAAAAGACTAACGACACCTTGCCTGGAAAACGTAACAATGCTAAGGGAAGTTATTTGCTTGACAATGGATTTGTTGAATAAAAAATGTTTGAGTTGCAGTTGCAATTGGCTCTTGAAAATAAAGTACCACACTACAAATAGAAAACATGTAGTATAGGATATGGCTGTGGCCAATGCTGCGCCAAAAATACCCATGTCTAAGTATTTTATAAATAGAATATCCAGAGCAATGTTTACAAATGCGGGGATGATCATGGCTACCATGGCAAATTTTGCCTTTCCTTCAGCCCGAATGACATTATTGCCCATCATGCACAATGCTAGAAAGGGAACGCTGATGATAATAGGAAAATAAAATTCTTGCGCGGGTTTAAAAATGGCACCTTTTGCCCCAAAAAGTAAAAGCATTTCATCACTAAATACCAAACCTAATACCACAAACACCGAGGCTAGAACGAAAGTCATTGTTATTTGGTTCCCAAAAGTTTGCAGTGCTTTTTCCTTGTTGTTTGCACCTAAAGCACGTGACAAAACAGATCCGCCGCCCACACCAATAGCCATTCCTAATGACGAAATTAAAAAAGTAATGGGCAATACAACGGTTACTGCAGCAATTGCAAGTGAACCGATCCATTGCCCAACAAATATGGTGTCTATCAAAATATTAACAGACATAAAGAGAATCCCAATAGAGGAAGGAACCGCTTGTTTAATCAAGAGCTTTTTGATTGGTTGCGTTCCCAACTCATCGGTACTGGTATTCATTTATGCAGTAGTTTTTTCTAACGTAGCTGTTGTAGATACGCCTGTCCAGGTAGTAATCCAGTTTCCTACCGTCTCGCACCATTCATCATCGTCGTTTAAACAAGGAATGGCCATGAATTTTTCTCCACCATGGTGTAAAAATTCTTCATTGGCTTCCATAGCAATTTCCTCTAATGTCTCTAAACAGTCTGATACAAAAGCAGGTGTCACAACGGCTAGATTTTTAATGCCTTTTTTTGGCATTTTGTTAACTTCAACATCTGTATAGGGAGTCAACCATTTGTCGCCCGCTAAACGCGATTGAAACGTCTGGCTGTATTTGCCTTCTGGGATTCCTAACAATTTAACCACTTGTTTTGTGGTTTCGTAGCATTGGTGACGGTAACAAAATTCGTGTGCCGGTGATGGTGTATTGCAACAAGAGCCATCTATTTTACAATGTGATTTGGTGATGTCTGTTTTGCGAATGTGTCGTTCTGGAATTCCGTGGTATGAAAACAACAAATGATCGTAATCAAAACCTTCCAAATGTCCTTTTATAGAATCAGCTAGATTTTTCAAATAATCAGGTTTGTTGTAAAAAGCGGGAACAATTGTGAATTTCATTTCAGGGAAATACTTTTTTCGGTGTTCCTCTGCTAGCTCTAGAATAGTCGTAGTTGAAGCCATTGCGTGTTGCGGATACAATGGAAAAAGCAATACTTCGGTCACCCCTTTATCGTGTAATTCTTGTAATCCAGATAAAAGCGATGGATTGCCGTAACGCATGGCCAAAGCAACAGGAACATCCACGAGTTTTTGAACCTTTTCGTGCATTCTTCTTGATATTACTACAAGTGGAGAACCTTCGTCCCACCAAATTCTAGCATACGCTGCTGCTGATTTTTTAGGTCTTGTTTGTAAAATGATTCCGCGTACTAGTAATGCACGTAATAAAAACGGAACGTCAATTACATATTTATCCATTAAAAACTCATCTAAATAAGGTTTTACATCTTTTGGAGTTGGACTTTCGGGAGAACCTAAATTTACTAATAATACACCTTTCATCTTGTCTTTTTTTATGAAGCAAAAGTAACTAAACCTGCTTTTTTATACTTTGTGATTAACTATTTTTTATTTATTGTTTAATATACGAAAACAATTGTTTATTGCATATTAGGGTTTATGGACATCAAATATTTTTTGGGAGTGGTAGCAAATTTCTTTTTGAATGCTGTAATAAAATGGCTTCCGGTGCTGTACCCAATTTTTAATCCCACTTCGTTTACGTTGTAGGAGCCACTATCTAGTAGTTTTCGAGCAAAATCCATTTTATAGTCAAATAAAAATCCGTAAACAGTATCACCATAAATTTGTTTGAAACCCATTTTTAGTTTTTTTAAATTCAAACCTATTTCATCTGCTAGTTCTTGTAATCCTGGTGGTTCAGCCATGTTAGCAATAATGATTTCTTTTGCTTTTTTTATTTTGATCACATTGTCTTCGTCTATTAAAAAAGGACATTGCTCTGCATTTGGATCTTCTGTTCTATTGAAGTAGAGGCTTAATAACTCATACCCTTTGCCCTTGTAATACAAGTTTTTTATAGAAGGATGCAAGCTGTAATGAAACAGCTGTGATAGCACAATTGCCATTGATGGGCTAATGTTTCCTTCGTTATAATATTTTTTGTCTTTATTATCGGCGCTCAAAAAAGTAATATAATCTGCCTCGGTAGAGAATAGCGCATGGAATTTTTTGATTGAAATAATTACAGATATCACCCAAGAATTTGGAGCTAGTTCTAAGTTAAGCGGTAATTCTTTTTGTGGGTTGTATAAAAGCAACGATTTTTCTTCTTTGAGTTCAAGTGCATAGTTCCCTTGATTAAAAATAAATTTAGCGCTTCCTTTTAGTCCAAAATGAAACTGAATCAAGCCGCTGCTCACCTCGCGTTGTGCATGGAAAGGGTTAATACCATCATTTTGAAACCGAATTAGTGTAAAATCGTCTTCAATTTTTATAATTTCTTCAGAACCCATAGCGGTATTTTTTTAATATAAAAATCATATTCAGGAAACGTATTTATTTAGAACAACTCTAAATAAAGAGATTCAAAGCACTTGATTTCATTACAAAAATAAGTTTTTTTGGTTAATAAATACAATTAGAATCAAAAAATCATTAAGCGATACAAAAAGAACTTCTAGCGTTACTTTTATAAATACTATAGTGATAATTTTGTTCCACTTTCTTGAAAAGTGCAAATATGGAAAACAATAACACATCAAAGCATCAGTATTTTTACTCCGTTGGATTGAGCTATAAAAAAGCAGATGCCGAGATTAGAGGTAGGTTTAGTTTGGATGCCGCTGCAAAAATGCGTTTGTTAGAGCAAGCTAAGAATGAAGGAATAGAGAGTTTGATAGTTACTTCAACCTGCAACCGTACTGAGATTTACGGATTTGCAGAACATCCATTTCAATTGATCAAATTAATTTGTGAGAACAGTCAAGGTTCTGTTGAATCCTTTCAAAAGGTAGGATTTGTTTATAAAAATCAAGAAGCCATTAGTCATTTATTTCGAGTGGGAACAGGTCTTGATAGTCAGATTTTGGGAGATTTTGAAATTATCGCCCAAATCAAATCTAGTTTTTCACAGTCAAAAGGATTGGGTTTAGCCAATGCTTTTTTGGAACGATTGGTGAATGCTGTGATCCAAGCTAGTAAAAAAATAAAAACCGATACCGAGATAAGTTCCGGAGCTACATCAGTTTCTTTTGCCGCAGTGCAATACATAATCAAAAATGTTGAAGACATTGGTAACAAAAACATTTTACTTTTTGGTACGGGAAAAATTGGTCGAAATACCTGTGAAAACCTAGTAAAGCATACTAAAAACGAACACATAACCTTAATCAATAGAACTAAAGAAAAGGCAGAAAAACTGGCTGGGAAATTAAATCTTATTGTTAAGGATTACTCAGAATTGCATCTTGAATTACAAAAAGCGGATGTTGTTGTGGTTGCCACTGGCGCACAAAATCCAACAATTGACAAAGCAATTTTGAATTTGAAAAAACCACTGTTGATTTTAGATTTGTCAATTCCAAAAAATGCACATGAAAACGTGGAAGAACTGGATGGAGTAACCTTAATTCATATGGATTACTTGTCACAGTTGACAGATGAAACTTTGGAAAACAGAAAAAAACACATTCCAGCTGCCGAAGCGATTATCGAAGAAATTAAGGAAGAGTTCATCACTTGGACCAAAGGCAGAAAGTTTGCGCCAACAATTAATGCTTTGAAAGCAAAATTGAACGCGATAAAAGCTTCTGAACTTGATTTTCAAAGCAAGAAAATATCGAACTTCAATGAAGAACAAGCGGAAATAATAAGCAACCGTATTATCCATAAAATTACAACCCATTTTGCCAATCATTTAAAAGATGATAACACCATGGTGGATGAAAGTATTGAATGGATTGAGAAAGTTTTTAAAATAGGAGCAACGGCTAAATAAAGTTGACGCCATTAAAATCAAATCAAGAGATAACTTTATTTCTCATAGGTTTGAAAAAAGTAAAATAGTGAACAAAACGATACGCATAGGAACCCGTGATAGTGAACTCGCACTCTGGCAAGCCCACACTGTTCAAAATAAGTTAAACGATTTAGGATACAAAACTGAAATTGTTGCCGTAAAATCGCAAGGTGATATCATTCTTGATAAGCCACTTTACGAATTAGGAATCACCGGAATTTTTACCAAGACACTCGATGTAGCCATGATCAATGGAGATGTTGATATTGCGGTACATTCTATGAAAGATGTTCCAACTGCATTACCACACGGAATTGTTCAAGCTGCAGTTCTTGAAAGAGCCAACACACTGGATCTTTTAGTTCATAAAGGAAATCTAGATTTCTTAAGTAGTACCGGTACCATTGCCACAGGTAGTTTACGCCGTCAAGCACAATGGCTTAATAAATACCCCAATCATACGGTGGTTGATTTGCGCGGAAATGTAAATTCACGCATGAAAAAACTACAAGAAAGTGACTGGAGTGGAGCTGTATTTGCAGCAGCAGGATTGGAAAGAATCAATCTTAAACCCGAAGATTATATTGACTTAGACTGGATGATTCCCGCACCAGCGCAAGGAGCAATGCTGGTTGTAGCTATGGCAAATGATGAGTATTCTAGACAAGCACTACACGAACTCAATGATATTGATACTGAAATATGTACCCATATTGAAAGACAATTTCTTAAAACTTTAGAAGGCGGTTGTACGGCACCCATTGGTGCTTTAGCCGTTTTTGTAGCCGATGATATTGTTTTTAAGGGCGTTTTGTTTTCTATTGATGGGAAAGAAAAAATCGAAATTGAGAAAACAGTTCCCATGCAAGAATGGAAAAAATTAGGATACTTTTGCGCGCAAGAAATCCGTGAAAATGGTGGTGTAGCGTTGATGAAATCTATAAAAGAGAAATTAAAAAAATAATGGAGCAAATTAGTATTTTATCTACCAAAACACTTTCTGGAATTCAAAGAAAAGCAATACTAGATGCCAACTTTGATCTTTTGGAACAAGATTTTATCGAAGTAACAAACACTCCATTTTCCCTTCAAAATATTCAAGAAAATCTCATTTTTAGCAGTCAAAACGCTGTTTTAAGTCTTATAGAACAAGACGGTTGGGAAGGTTTGCGTACTAAAACTGCTTTTTGTGTAGGCATCAAAACCAAAGAAATACTGGAGCAAAATGGCTTTACGGTAGATGTTTACATGGATTACGCCTCAGAGCTAGCCGAAATTATCACCTTAATTTACAATCAAAACAGCTACACTTTTTTTAGTGGTAATTTGCGTAAAGAAACCTTACCGCAAGCACTAAAAGATGCTGGAATCATGTTTAATGAAATTGAAGTGTATCAAACTAAGTTGGCACCATTTAAAATTTCAAGTTTAGAAAATTTTGCAGGAATTCTCTTTTTCAGTCCATCGGGAGTAGAGAGTTACTTAAAAGAAAATAAGCTAAAAAAAGAAGTTTGCTTTTGCATTGGCGAGACAACTGCGGCGGCTTTAACAGGAAAAACAAATAGTATTGTGGTGGCCGAAGAGCCCACTATTGAAGATTTAATTATCGGACTCACTGAGTATTATACAACAGAAAGCGAATAACGCCCATCAAATAGATCAAAACAAACCCTCAAAAGAGGAATTAAAAAATAGAATTATGTTAAAAAATGACTTGTTTTTAAGAGCACTAAAAGGAGAAACTGTTGAACGTCCACCGGTATGGATGATGCGTCAAGCAGGAAGGTATTTGCCAGAATTTAGAGCTTTGCGAGACAAATATGATTTTTTCACTCGTTGCGAAACACCAGAATTAGCTGCCGAAATTACGGTGCAACCTATTCGTAGAATTGCTCCAGATGCTGCGATTTTGTTTTCGGATATTCTTGTTGTGCCTCGCGCTATGGGAATTCACGTGGAATTAAAAGACAATTTAGGACCAATTATCCCGAATCCTATTCGAACGATGGAGCAAGTAAACCAAGTGTTTGTTCCGGATGTAAATGAAACTTTAGGTTACGTTTTTGATGCGGTGAAGTTGACGAAAGAAATGTTGAACGATGAGGTGCCTTTAATAGGTTTTGCAGGTTCGCCATGGACTATTTTTTGTTATGCTGTTGAGGGCAAGGGATCTAAGAGTTTTGATACTGCCAAGGGATTCTGTTTCTCTGATCCAGTAGCGGCACACACTTTATTACAAAAAATCACCGATACTACTATTTTATACTTATTAGAAAAAGTAAAATCAGGTGTAAATGCAGTTCAGATTTTTGATTCTTGGGGCGGTATGTTGTCGCCAGTTGATTACCAAGAATTCTCATGGAAATACATCAACCAAATCATCGATGCCTTAGCTGAAGTAACTCCAGTTATTGTTTTTGGGAAAGGATGTTGGTTTGCTTTGAACGAAATGGGCAAAAGTAAAGCCTCCGCACTAGGAGTAGATTGGACTTGCTCACCTAGAAATGCGCGTTATTTGTCAGGTGGAAACATCACTTTACAAGGTAATTTTGATCCTTCTCGATTATTTTCTCCAATTCCAGTGATTAGGAAAATGGTTCACGAAATGATTGACGAATTCGGAAAAGACAAATACATCGTAAACTTAGGTCACGGTATTTTACCAAATATTCCGGTAGATCATGCCAAAGCGTTTATTGATGCGGTGAAGGAGTATCAAAAATAAATATATGCCACACTTTGTTATAGATTGTTCAGAGGATATTATTGCTTTAAAACAGCCCTTGGAAATACTCCAAGAAGTTTACAATACTGCTGATGAGTCAGGATTGTTTACAGAAGGAGATGTCAAAGTGAGATTAAATCCATATAAAAATTACATTGTAGGAGGAAAACAAGATAGTTTTATTCATGTTTTTGCCTTTATTATGGAGGGAAGAACAACAGAAGAAAAGTTTGACTTATCAAAGAAAGTAGTTGCCAAACTTAAATTTATGTTCCCTAATATTCCTATAATCTCTATTAATATTAGTGATTTTGAAAAAGCAACTTACTGTAATAAAACAATGGTGTAATCATATTTTTAATTTCAGGATGAGCAAAAAAAATACTTTTCTTATTAATTCTTTAGTTGAAAATGATGCAAATCAGTTGTATCAGTTTATGTTGGATAATAAGGAACGATTAAAATTATTTTTTCCAGTAACATTGGAAATGAATAGTTCTTTAGAAAAAACACAAGCCTATATTTCAATTAAAAACAAAGAAATAGAAGAGAATACAAATTTTACTTTTGCTATTCGAGATAAAAATAACCAACAAATTGTAGGTTTAATTATTATCAAAAAACTCGATTGGGATAAAAACCAAGGAGAATTTGCCTATTGCATTGGTTCGGAAATAGAAGGAAAAGGTGTTACATCTTATGCAGTAAAAAAAATGTCAAATTTTGCTTTTGAGAATTTGGGTTTGAAAACACTTCAGATTATTGCTCATAAAAGCAATCTTGGAAGTGTGAAAGTAGCTGAGAATAACGGTTTCGTTTGGCAAAAAACTTTACAAAATGAATTTACACCAACTAATGATAAGCCATTAGACATGGAATTATATGCATTGTACAATGAAAAATAAATTTTACACTTACATACAAAACCTGCAAGACCAGATTGTTGCGGGCTTAGAAGCTGTTGAAGGTCAAGCCAAATTCAAGGAAGATCTTTGGGAACGTCCAGAAGGTGGCGGAGGACGAACACGTGTAATTGAAAACGGAAATGTTATCGAGAAAGGCGGAGTCAATATTTCGGCAGTGCACGGAAAATTACCCGATTCGATGCAAAAATTATTCAATGTAGGTGAAGCTGATTTTTTTGCCTGCGGATTGAGTTTGGTAATACATCCTAAAAACCCAATGGCACCTACTGTTCATGCCAATTGGCGCTATTTCGAAATGTATGACGATAACGGAAATGTAATCAACAGTTGGTTTGGTGGCGGACAGGATTTAACACCCTATTATTTATTTGAAGAAGATGCGATTCATTTTCACCAAACCTGTAAAACTGCTTGTGATAATCACAATCTAGATTTTTATCCCAAGTTTAAAAAACAATGTGATGCTTATTTTTGGAACGCACATCGTAATGAAGCTCGTGGACTAGGTGGATTATTCTTTGATTACTGCAAAGAAACCGAACAAATGTCGATGGAAAACTGGTTTAACTTTGTAACCGAAGTTGGTAATTCATTTTTAACCGCTTATGTTCCAATATTAGAACGACGAAAAAATTTACCATATACCGTAGAACAAAGAACTTGGCAAGAAATCAGAAGAGGTCGTTATGTTGAGTTCAATTTGGTGCATGACAAAGGCACTTTATTTGGCCTAAAAACCAACGGAAGAATTGAATCTATTTTGATGTCATTACCACCACATGTTCAGTGGGTTTATGACCATCATCCAGAATCAGGAAGCGAAGAAGAAAAGTTGTTGATAGTGTTAGAGAATCCTGTTGAGTGGTTAGTTTAGCTCCGGAGGAGCGCTATATGTATAGGAAATTGTATTGTTGTGACGGAGCACCATCGGTGCGATATATTTATAGCAACCATCGGTGCGGTATATTTATAGAGCCGCGTTATATTTGGATAAATAATATTGTTTTGATTTAGCTCCTTAGGAGCGCTATATTTATAGCAAATAATTTGTGTAATTGAAATTGAATCCGGGCGGGATGACATCTTTAACAAACATCAATTTATAATGGCAAACACCTATTCTCAAATATACATCCAAATTGTCTTTGCCGTCAAGGGAAGACAAAATCTAATTTCTAAGAAATGGAAAGATGAATTGTTCAAATATATAACGGGAATTGTTACAAATGAAGGTCAAAAATTAATTGCAATCAATGGAATGCCAGACCACGTTCATATTCTAATTGGTTTAAAGCCAAATAAAGCTTTATCAGATTTAGTGAGAGATATAAAAGCAAATTCATCAAGATTCATCAATGAAAAAGCTTGGATAAATGGTAAATTTGAGTGGCAAACAGGATTTGGGGCATTCACCTACAGACATTCTCACTTGACAAATGTTATCAATTACATTCAAAATCAAGAAGAACATCATAAAATAAAAACATTCAAAGAAGAATATGTAGAATTTTTAAAATTGTATAATGTAGATTTTAAAAATGAATATCTTTTTGATGATGTTTAATTAGAGATTAATATATCGCCCTTAACGGGCTTAAATAGATCACGATAAAACAAATTACTATAAACATTACGCTCCTCTGGAGCTTGAAAAACTAAAGATATGTTCCCATTACAAAGAGGTCGCCGGTTAAGAATAAACGAATCCATTCGTTCGTTAGTTAGAGAAACTACATTAAGTCCAAGTGATTTTATGTTTCCTATGTTTATTGCCGAAGGCGAAAACGTACAGGTAGAAATTCTATCCATGCCAGGGATTTTTCGCCGTTCAATCGATTTAACGGTAAAGGAAGTGCAAGAATTATTCGATTTAGGCATTAGAGCAGTAAACATCTACGTTAAAGTCGATGAAAATCTAAAAGACAACGCCGGTACTGAAGCTTGGAACCCAAACGGACTCATGCAAAATGCCATTCGTGCCATCAAAGCCGCTTGTCCGGAAATGATTGTCATGCCTGATGTGGCTTTAGACCCGTATTCTATTTATGGTCATGACGGAATCATATCAAATGGAGATGTCGAAAATGATTCTACCAACGATGCTTTGGTAATAATGGCCGTGTCTCATGCTCAAGCTGGTGCCGACTTTGTAGCCCCAAGCGATATGATGGACGGTCGTGTACTACGCTTGCGCCAAGGTTTAGATGCTGCAGGATTTCACAATGTGGGAATCATGAGCTATTCTGCCAAATATGCTTCGGCATTTTACGGACCGTTTCGCGATGCTTTAGATTCTGCTCCAAAAGACGCTGATGTAGTAGTTCCAAAAAATAAAAAAACCTATCAAATGGATTATGCCAATCGTCTTGAAGCTATCAAAGAAGCACTTTGGGATGTTGAAGAAGGCGCTGATATGGTCATGGTAAAACCCGGGATTGCGTATTTGGACATCGTTCGCGAAGTCAAAAACGCCGTGAATGTTCCCGTAACCGTTTTCCATGTTTCTGGCGAATATGCCATGATCAAAGCCGCTTCCGAAAGAGGTTGGTTGGATCACGACCAAACCATGATGGAGCAGTTAATGTGCATCAAACGTGCAGGAGCAAGTTTAATTTCGACTTATTTTGCCAAAGAAGCCGCAATACTTTTAAATAAAAAATAATGAAAAAGATCCTTTGCTTAGTAGCCGTATGTTGCTTTTTATCTTGTAAAAAAGAAGAAACCAAAAAAGAATCCTTGTACCCAACAACTACTGAAGAAGTTGCTCAAACTCCAGTAGAATTAGGAAAAGAAATTTTTGAAGGAAAGGGAAATTGCATCGCCTGTCACCAAATTGACAAAAAGGTAATCGGTCCCAGCTTACAAGACATTGCGGGTATTTATAAAAGTAAAAATGCTGATATGGTCACCTTTTTAAAAGGCGAAGGCGAACCAATTGTAGACCCAAGTCAATACGAGGTGATGAAAGCTAACTTTGCACTCACAAAAGCCATGTCTGACGAGGAATTGAAAGCGCTAGAGGCCTACGTATATTCTCATGTAAAATAAAGTTTTTTAGGAGCTATATCCTACTATCCGCTATATCTCTTGTGTTCGCTAGCGCTACCACAAGAGGATGCCGCTTCTATCAGGGCTAAAAACAAAGACCATTCGCAAGTACGAATGTTTTTTTATGACCGTATGTAGTCTACAATGATTATTTTTTTACCTTTAAAAAATGGAAACAGTCTACATTAAAACTCCGTTAGGAATTGCTGCCATTACCGGTGATGTACATGGTGTTTCTGAAATAACAGTGTTAGAAGAGGGTGAAGTATCAGCTCAAATTCCCGACTTTTTACAAGAGGCGGTACAGCAACTTCAAGAATATTTCAATTCGCAAAGAACTCATTTTACCTTTAAACTCAATCCCAAGGGAACTGATTTTCAACAAAAAGTGTGGAATGCATTACTCGATATTCCGTTCGGTAAAACAAGAACGTATCTAGAACAATCCAAATTTATCGGCGACCCAAAAGCCATTCGAGCTGTTGCTTCGGCCAATGGGAAAAATCCGTTGTGGATTGTGGTTCCTTGTCACAGAGTAATTGGTAGTGATGGTTCATTAACAGGCTATGCAGGAGGTTTATGGCGCAAAAAATGGTTATTAGAACACGAAAATCCTTCCCCGCAACATAGTTTATTTTAGTTGGTTATGAATTTTTTTTTTATATTCGTTTAGGAATATCCGTGTAAATCTTTTAAATCTGCGTCATCTGCGTGCCATGCTATGATCGAAAAAATAAATCTCAACAACATTCTGTTTCTCGATATAGAAACCGTTCCTGAATCTGAAAATTACGATGCTTTAGATCCTGAAATGCAATCGCTTTGGGAACATAAAACCCAATACCAACGCAAAGAGGAGTTTTCACCCGAGGATTTTTATGATCGAGCAGGTATTTGGGCCGAGTTTGGTAAAATTGTGTGTATTTCGGTAGGTTATTTTACCATCAAAGGTGACATTCGTAATTTTCGAGTAACGAGTTTCTTTGGCGATGAGAAAAAAATACTTTCCGACTTTAATAATTTACTCAACAATCACTTCAATCAACCGCAGCATGTTTTGTGCGGACACAACGCCAAAGAATTTGATATTCCCTTTTTGGCTAGGCGAATGATTATCAACAATATTGCAATTCCAGACAAGTTGAATTTATTTGGAAAAAAACCTTGGGAAATTCCACATTTAGATACTCTAGAATTATGGAAATTTGGCGATTACAAACATTTTACTTCTTTGAAATTAATGTGTAAAGTGCTCGGAATTCCTTCTTCAAAAGGCGATATCGATGGCAGTCAAGTGGGTCATGTATTTTATGTAGAAAAGGACATTGATCGGATTGTAACCTATTGCGAGCGAGATACGATTGCTGTAGCACAAATATTTTTGCGTTTGCGTAGAGAAGAGTTGTTGATAGAGGAGGAGATTATTCATGTTTAGATTTTAATAGCAATGTCAAAAATCAAACGCAATAGAAATAAATCGTGATTTTAGTTATCGATTTTGAAATTGATTTTTGCAATTGTCATTGAATATTGATTTATTACATTTACAAAAATTATAAGTTATGGTATTGAGTAGATTTTGGTTGGTTATTTTTATTTCCTCTATTGTTTTTGTGGTGTTTAGTTTGTTTTCAGGAGACAATTATACCATTGACCACGTTTTGAACGGAAAGAAAGACGATCCTATTTTAGTTTCTGAACAATTTTTAGAAAAATTACCATCATTTATAAAAGACAGTATACAACTTGCCCCAGAGCAAACCATGATTGTCAATCGCGATACTTTAAATGCGGATACAACTTATGTTTTTAAAAACAAAACGGTAAAAATATATAGTGGCGTGCAAAAATCAGATGGTTTATTACCAACCTGTAAAAGTACTTTGCTCGATCTAGTATTGCCGTTGATGGCTTATTTGGCTTTCTTTTGCGGTTTGATGGAACTTTTAATTCTATCTGGTGCATCTGGAAAATTGGCCAAAGCCCTAAGCCCTGTTTTTGTAAAAGTATTTCCGAGTATTCCCAAAAATCACCCATCGATATCCTATATGACTTTGAATTTTGCAGCGAATTTTCTTGGCTTAGATTCGGCTGCAACGCCCTTTGGCCTTAAAGCTATGGAAAGTTTACAAGAAATAAATCCTGAAAAAGACAAAGCTAGTGATGCCCAAATTATGTTCATGTGCTTGCATGCCTCAGGGCTTACTTTGATCGCTACTTCAATCATTGGCTACCGTGCTGCCGCAAATGCCAGCAATCCTGCCGATGTGATGTTGCCTTGCATTATTACGTCCTTCATAGGGACCATTGCTGCTTTTTTGATTGTGGGTATAAAACAAAAAATCAATTTCAAGAGTGCTTCTTTAGTATTAGTTTTAATTACGTTAATAGCAGCTATAATAGGTTTGTTGATGTACGTGAATCAGTTGGATTTAATTGGTAAAAATTATTTTACTTCTAATCTTTCTGCTTTGATATTGATAGCTATTATCGCTTTTACGTTGATTTTTGCTTTCATAAACGAAAAGAAATTTACCGATGCAAGTACTACGGTATTTGATGCCTTTGTGGTAGGTGCTAACAATGGTGTTAAAACAGGAGTTACCATATTTCCTTATGTGTTAGGTATGCTCGTAGCCATTTCCTTGTTTAGAAACAGTGGCTTATTTGAAATAATTAGCAACTGGATTGCTTTTATTTTCTCTAACATGGGCGTAAGCAAAGAAATCACAGATGCGTTGCCAGTCGCATTATTGCGTCCGTTTAGCTCTGCGGGTTCTAGAGGATTTTTGATAGATTCTATGAATACTTTTGGTCCTGATTCCTTAACGGCTCGCTTGAGCAGTATTTTTCAATGCAGCGCCGAAAGTACTTTTTACGTAATTGCGGTTTATTTTGGTTCGGTTAATATCAAAAATACGCGTTACGCTTTAGGAACCATGTTACTGGTAGACGTTATATGTGTAATTACGGCTATTTTTGTGGCGAGCTGGTTTTTTTAAAAAATAGTTTCATCTACGTACTAAAATATTTTGCATACAGGTTTTTCTAAGATTTAAATAAAATCTTTAAAACCCTTTTTTGCCTTAGAATAGGATTGTATAAATAGTGCTTGAACAATATTCCCAATTTAGGTTTTAGGATGTTTTTAAGACAGTTAACTAGTTAGCTACAATATATCAAATAACTGCACAATATTATAAAATGAACGAATTAACTAAACTTGGAAAAAAGAAAACAATACTAATTTCAATAAGTATACTTTTTGTTTCAATTCACACAATCTATTTTTATCATGCACTCAGACCAGAAATTGAGACAAAAAAGCTAATCCAACAAATAGTAAGATTTTTATTAACTATTGGGCTTTTAGTAATGGTTTACAAAGGAAAGAATTGGGCTAAAATTGTTTCGTTAATTTTATTTACGTTAGCTCTTTTAGGAGCATTAGTTGGTTTTGGAACTTTAGAAGCTCCATTCTTTAATAAAATTCCGTTAATAATTATGATTATTGTTTATTCAATTGCAATTTATCATTTTGGTTTTGATAAAAGTTTTAAAGAGTTTTTTAATTATCAAAATAACCTTATTGAAGTAAGCGGATCCATTAAAGATCCAAAACAAATAATGGAAACAGATAGATTTTGGCAAATAATTGAAGTTTCCAAATCAAAAAGTAATGGAGATTATGAAAAACAACAAAATGAACTCGAAAAAGAGTTGCTAAAGCTTAGTGGAATTGAAATCTTAGAATTTGACAATAAGTTTAGAACATTAAGAGGAGAAATTTATAGTTGGGATTTTTGGGCTGCTGCATACATAATAAATGGCGGTTGTTCAGATGACAGTTTTTCTGATTTTAGAGGTTGGCTAATTGGACAAGGAAAAACTATTTATAATAGTGCAATAAATGACATTGAAACTTTATCTATTTTAAAAGAAACTAATAATGGGGACTGGGAGGGTTTGAGTTATGTTCCTACTGATGCTTACAAAAAAAAGACTGGTAGAGATATACCTGAAGGTATTCAAGAAAATTTTGAAATTTCTGGGCAAGAATGGGAAGAAAATGAAAATGAATTAAAAAGTAAATTTCCTAAACTATGGAAGCAATTTGGAATAAAATAATAGCTGATGTAACAAATGCTTCAAGTAATTTGGGCATTTAGCATAATGGAAAAATTGGTTTGTATTTATAGGATTTGGTAAAATCAGAATAATGGCCTTTATTTAGTCTCAAACTGAGTTTAGTGCTGTAGCGATAGGTTTGTGATACTAGTATTATTAGCAAGGAGATTTGTTTTGGAGCATATAACAAAATCATTTGAGCTGTAGATAATGCTTTATAGTGTTTCAGGATTATCTTTTTATCATGTAAATGTTGGTAGAAATAGAAATTAAAAAGGGGCTGTCTACAATAGACAGCCCCTTTTTTGGTTGATGAATTAGATAATTTATTCTTTAATGAATTTCTTGGTCATTGTTTTTTGACCATCATTTACTTCTAAAAGGTAAACCCCAGAAGCTAGTTTACTTACATTAATTGCATTCTCAGAAACTTTCCCTATTTCTACTTGTTTTCCTAATAAATTAAAAATGGTGTAACTAGCATTACGGTTGTCCATCATTCTTACATTTAAAAATTCTGAAGCAGGGTTTGGAGATATAGTGTAATCAAAAATATTGTTTTCATTTCCTAGACCATCTGCAATACTTGTAGTAAACCCTGCTATTGCAGCTCCACCAATGTTTACAGTATAGTCTTCTACTTCACCATATGAAAAAGTTTCACAAGCTGTTTGTGCTGCGTTGTATTTCATGGAAACTCTCATGCGGGTAGGTCCAGATAATGCTGTTGTAGGAACCGTAAAGGTACCAGTTAGGTTTGTACTACTTGACGAAGATCCAGAAACAACTTGTTCTGTGGTTTCAAAAACACCATTTTTGTTATAATCAATCCAGATTTTCCAATATTCAGTGTAAGCAGATCCACTGAAACCTGCACTAAAAGTGATCGTGTTTGATCCATAAGGTACATTTCCTGTCAAAGCTGTAAAGTTTCCGTATCCTGCATTTGCACCAGATGTATTGGCAATTCCTCCTAATGCAACATAATCAATGTATTCTGAAGTTGCATTACTTCCTTTAGATACACAATACGTTATAGTAGTTCCAGTTGTAGTAACGTTTGCTGCATTACTAGCTGCTGATAGATTTCCTGCGGCATCTTTAGCTTTTACGGTGAAAGTATAAGCAGTTGCTGCTGTTAATCCTGAAACGGTATAGGATGTTCCTGTAACAGTTGTTAGCAAGGTTGTTCCTCTGTACACATTGTAGCCAGTAACTGCAACATTATCCGTTGAGGCTGTCCAAGTTAAGTTGGTTGAGGTTGCAGTTGTTCCAGAAGCTGCTAAGCTTGCCGGTGCCGAAGGTGCAACAGTGTCAGCTGTGCCAGCATAAGCAGCTCCAATTCCTACAGCATAAAAGGCATTTGTTGTTGCTATTACTTCTGGTGAACCTGCTCCGTATAAATCTACTGCAGATTGAATTCCGTATGTTCTTGCATTAGCATAATTTGAATTTGCAGATAAGTAAACGCTTTCTAAACGGTATGCTATTTTTTCTGCTTTTGCAATCGTAATTCCCGTTACATTAAAAGCACTTCCGATGTCATTTGTACCAGATTTTCCGATAGATAAAATATAAAACCAGTGATTTAAAACTCCACTGTTGGTATGTACTCCACCTGAATCTGCGGTTCCTGCATACCAGTAAGTTCCTTTATAAGTATCTGGCTGCCCTTCAGCATTTGGATTACTCATTGAACGAAGTGATAAATGACCAGTTCTTCTTTCAATATCTTCTCCGATAAGCCATGTTGATTTTGTTGGTGCAGCTGAATACTCAATACATGCTCCCCAGATGTCTGAGAATCCTTCATTCATTGCTCCAGACTCGTTTTGATACGTTAAGTTAGCTGTATTGCTACAAACGGCGTGACCTATTTCGTGACCCGCTACGTCTAATGCTGTTAATACATCAAATCCGCCAGTACCACTTCCATCACCATAAGTCATCACTGAACCGTTCCAAAAAGCATTGTTGTTGTCAGGATATCCAGCTGCAATTAGGTTGTAGTGAACATAACTTTTTATTTTTGCTCCTGCATTATCATAACTATTACGTCCATGTTTCGTTGAAAAATAATCGTATGTTTTCTCTGCTCCCCAATGGGCATCTAGTGCTCCGTTATCCTTATTAGTATTGTTAAATTCTGCTGCAGTCCAGTTGTTATCTACATCTGTAAAATTAGTGGTAGGATAAGTGGCTGTTCTAGCTGAGTTATAAGTTTGAACTCCTAAACCTCGGGTAGCATCAGATAATATGTAAGATGACCCACTTAAAGCCGTCTGAATAGATTGAGTACCGCTATATCGTGTTGCAGCATTTGCAATTACAGCCGCACTAGAGGTATTTTTTGAAGTTGCTATTTTAGTAGAATTAGTCTGACGACCATGACTATATTCACCTAAATGTTTGATGGTAGCATTATAAAGCAAAACTTCGCCTGTAACGGCATCAATGTAAACATCTCCACGGCTTACAGGAAATGAAGCGTACATATCAAATTTGTAGGCTAATCTCAAGTTATTGCTTACTTGTTTTGATTTTGAATCAGCTGTTACTGGCAGGAAAACCAACTCTCCAGTAGGTTTTTCGTAATTCATCATTTTAGCATCTTCTGGTGATTCCCAAAGATATTTTTTAGCGCCTATTTTTTGTAGTGCTTTTTCAAAAGCTTGGTCATTGCTTAACGTAGCTGAACTGTTAGTTTTTTCCGGTGAATAAAAATCACCACTCATGGATTCTAATTTTCCTTCTTTAGAGTGCAAGGTGTACGTAGAGAATTCCACTTTTATACCTTGATGATATAATTGAAATTTTTCGTGTGAATATCCTAATTTATCAGTTTCTGAAGTCGTTTTTTTAAAATTAGAGTTGGTTTTTAATCCTAATTGTTCTGTAAAAACCTTTGTTGCATCTGATGATTTATAGGTTGATTGTTTATTAAAAACAATAAGCGATGGCTTTCCTTTATCATCTGTAGTTTTTTGTTTTACGAATTGTGAAGAGTCTTGTGCACGTCCTTCAATGGCTAAAAAGGAAACGGATGCAAAGAGTACAATTTTACCTAGTAATTTTGTTTTCATTGATTTGGGGTTTTGGTTAGTTTTTTAAAAGAAATGAATTAAACAGGAGGCTAAATTAACAAAAAAACAACACGATGTTTATTTTATGTTAAAAAAATGTAAAATAAAATCTTTTTATTGTTAATAATGATGTCGTATTTGTTTTTTCAAATTACTGATTAGAAAAAAAAACACTACTTTTTTTTATTCTAAAAACAATATTAGAAGTTACACATGGTAACTGAACGTAATTGTAATTATCGCAATATGCTTTTCGAAACATATTCATTTTTGTTTTGAATTTATTTGCTTTTAAATCACTTTCAACTGTTGAAAATAATTCTTTCAAAGAATACCTCTTTTTAATGGATTCTCTAACGATAAGTTAATCTCTTGTTTCTAATTAAATGTAAATAAGTACTTTTTTCACAATTCGAACAGCAATTTAAATAGTTACAATACACAAAAATCCTTTTATTTGTAATTATTCTAAGTCATAAGATGATATAAATTAATAATAGTTTCTGCCACAATTCTTATATTTGGATCCTAAAAAAAACAATAAAACAATGGACTTTATATACCAGGATCCCTATCCAATTTTAAAAGATGATACACAGTATCGAAAAATTACATCAGATTACGTAAAAGTAGAGAAATTAGGCGACAGAGAAATCTTAACCGTTGATCCAAAAGGTTTGGAATTACTATCGCAAGAGGCCATGAAAGACGTTTCTTTTATGCTGCGCACCTCGCATTTAGAAAAGCTGAGAGCCATTTTGGATGATCCAGAAGCAACCGATAACGACCGCTTTGTGGCGTATAATTTATTGCAAAATGCTGCAGTAGCTATTGATGGACAATTGCCATCTTGTCAAGACACAGGAACAGCGATTGTAATGGCTAAAAAAGGAGAAAATGTATTTACAGGTGTCGATGATGCCGAGTGGCTCTCAAAAGGGATTTTTAACACCTACCAAGAGAAAAACTTGCGTTACTCTCAAATTGTTCCTATCAGTATGTTCGAAGAAAAGAATTCCGGTTCCAATCTTCCAGCACAAATTGATATCTATTCTAAAAAAGGAGCTACGTATGAGTTCTTATTTTTAGCTAAAGGTGGAGGTTCAGCTAATAAAACGTATTTATACCAACAAACAAAATCGCTTTTGAACGAAAAGTCGATGGACGCTTTTGTACGTGCCAAAATTATGGATTTAGGAACTTCTGCTTGTCCACCATATCACTTGGCATTTGTAATTGGTGGAACTTCGGCTGAGGCCAATTTGGCAGCAGTGAAAAAAGCTTCTGCTGGATATTTTGATCACTTGCCAACTACAGGAAACATGGCAGGTCAAGCATTCCGGGATTTAGAGTGGGAAAAAAGGGTACAGCTCATTTGCCAAGAAAGCGCTATTGGAGCACAGTTTGGAGGAAAATATTTCACGCATGATGTACGTGTGATTCGTTTGCCACGTCATGCCGCTTCTTGTCCAGTAGGTTTAGGTGTTTCTTGTTCTGCTGATAGAAATATAAAAGGAAAAATTACCAAAGATGGTATTTTTGTAGAACAACTTGAGGTGAATCCCGGGCGTTTATTGCCTGCGACTCCGCCACATTTAGAACCTGCCGTTGAGATTGATTTGAACCAACCGATGGCGGATATTCTTAAAAAGTTATCACAATATCCAATTAAAACGCGTTTAAAATTGAACGGGACTTTGATTGTAGCGCGCGATATTGCACATGCTAAAATCAAAGAATTATTAGATACTGGTAAACCTATGCCAGAGTATTTTAAAAATCATCCCGTGTATTATGCTGGTCCAGCTAAAACTCCAGACGGAATGCCATCGGGAAGTTTTGGTCCAACCACGGCTGGTAGAATGGATGTGTATGTAGAGGAGTTTCAAAAAGCGGGTGGAAGTATGATTATGCTTGCCAAAGGAAATAGAACCAAACAAGTAATGGATGCATGTAAAACTTACGGTGGTTTTTACTTAGGTTCAATAGGTGGTCCAGCGGCTATTTTGGCTCAAGATAACATCTTAAAAGTAGAAGTAGTAGACTTTGAGGAATTAGGTATGGAAGCGGTACGTAAAATCACAGTGAAAAATTTCCCTGCTTTTATCATTACTGATGATAAAGGAAATGATTTCTTTGAAAATTTATAAAATGTAATTGCAAAGTTAGAAATGCAAGCTTAAAATTTAAAACCGCAAATTCACCAATTTTATATTTCAAAACTTTGAAATTTCAAAACTGTGAATCTGCGGCTACTTTTTTAAAAAATATTAATCTATTGCCATTTCTGGAATTTCTCCGTCAATTATTAGTGTTGCTTCTGTTGAGGCAATGATATGTTCTACAGTAACACCTGGCGCGCGCTCTAAAAGCTTAAATCCTGCTGAGGTAACTTCTAGTACCGCAAGCTCTGTTACCACCTTTTTAACGCAACCTACACCAGTTAATGGCAAAGAGCATTTTTTAAGGATTTTCGATTCGCCTGCTTTGTTTACGTGCATCATGGCTACAATGATATTTTCGGCAGAAGCCACTAAATCCATTGCGCCGCCCATACCTTTTACCATTTTACCTGGGATTTTCCAGTTTGCGATGTCACCATTTTCGGCAACTTCCATAGCGCCCAGAATGGTTAAATCTACTTTTTGAGAGCGGATCATCCCGAAACTTAAAGCCGAATCAAAAAACGAAGCTCCTGGCAAGGTAGTGATGGTTTGTTTTCCTGCGTTAATGATGTCGGCATCTTCTTCTCCCGCAAAAGGGAATGGTCCCATGCCTAATACGCCATTTTCACTTTGAAATTCAACTGAAATATCCGTGCGAACATAATTAGCCACCAAGGTAGGAATTCCAATTCCTAGGTTAACATAATAACCGTCTTGTACTTCTTTGGCAATTCTTTTTGCTATATCTTCTTTAGTTAAAGCCATAATTTTATTTTTGAAACTTGTAGTCAAATAAGTTTTTATAATTTGAGCATTCTTAAATCATAAAAATGAAGTCCATATAATTCTTTGCAAACTGAATACTATTTTTGTCTCACAGTTCGTTGTTCAATTCTTTTCTCAAACGTTTCTCCTTGAAAAATACGTTGTACCATAATTCCAGGAATGTGAATTTCGTTTGGGTCTAATGCGCCTACAGGCAAAAGTTCTTCTACTTCGGCAATAGTAATTTTTGCAGCTCCAGCCATGCTAGAGTTAAAGTTTCGAGCAGTTCCTTTAAAAATTAAATTACCTGCTTCATCACCTTTCCATGCTTTTACAATAGCAAAATCAGCTTTGTAAGCGAGTTCCATGATGTGCATTTTGCCATTAAATTCGCGAACTTCTTTCCCCTCAGCTACTTCAGTTCCGTAACCTGCTGGCGTAAAAAATGCTGGAATTCCCGCTTGTGCAGCACGGCATTTTTCCGCCAAAGTACCTTGAGGTGTCAATTCAACTTCTAGTTCGCCAGAAAGCATTTGACGTTCAAACTCGGCATTTTCACCCACATACGATGAGATCATTTTTTTGATTTGGCGCTTTTGCAAAAGCAATCCAAGTCCAAAATCATCTACACCGGCATTGTTCGAAATACAGGTTAAATCGGTTACGTTTTTTTGAACCAATTCGGCAATACTATTTTCTGGAATTCCACATAATCCAAAACCGCCTAGCATGATAGTCATGCCATTTTCAATGCCTTGAAGTGCATCTTGAACGGTATTTACTTTTTTGTTAATCATAAAAATAAGGTCTATTTATCGAATTTTAATCTATTGATGAATTGAGTTTTAAGTACGAATACCCTAGCCCAGATAGCAGTGAAAATCCTTTTTAAAAGCGATTTTTCATCGCTTTTAAAAAGATTGTAACGTATAGCTGGATTAGCTCCAAATGAAAATTTTACAATTCAAACTCTTCTGTATCTTGTTCTACTGTTGTAGTGTCTACCACTTTTTTAGGAACGTAGCAATCTACTTTTATAGATAAGTTAGCCGGTCTTTCAAATGGTTCTTTAGATACCTTTAGAGCAGGATCCTCGTAACACAGTTTCATGAAATATCCCCAAACTGGTAGAGCTGCCGTAGCTCCTTGACCGTACGTAATGCTTTTGAAACGTGCAGAACGGTCTTCACAACCTACCCAAACTCCGGTTACTAGATTTGGTACCATTCCCATAAACCAACCATCAGATTGGTTTTGTGTAGTTCCTGTTTTTCCTGCAATTGGGTTTCTAAAAGAATAAGGATAACCTGTCCAACGGTTGTCTCCATTACCGCCACCAGTTGTACGCAAACGGTCACCTGAACCACCTTCAGTTACTCCTTCGAGTAATTTTACTACTGCGTATGCAATGTCTTTATTCAATACATCGTGTGATTCTGGGATAGGCTCATAAATCACGACGCCACTTTTGTCTTCAATCTTATTGATAAATTGAGGTTTCATGTACACTCCTTGATTGGCAAAGGTACTGTACGCCGCTACCATGTCTTGAACGGTAATTTCTACGGCACCAAGTGCAATGGAGGGTTGTGTTACAATCTCTGATTTTACACCTAATTTGTGTGTTAAATCTATTACTGCCTCAGGACCTACTTTATCTATTAGTTTTGCAGATACGGTATTGATCGAGTTTGCCAAACCTCTTTTTAAGGTTACCATTCCGCGGTATTTGTTGTCAGAGTTTTTAGGTTCCCAATCTTCGGTTACGTGGTGACGCCCTTTACGAATCATAAACGGACCATCGACAATAGAGTCACATGGCGACATATTCAATTGTTCAATTGCGGTTGCGTATACGAAAGGTTTGAAAGTAGATCCTACTTGTCTAGCTCCCTGACCTACGTGATCGTACTGGAAATATTTGTAATTGATACCGCCTACCCAAGCTTTGATGTTACCGGTTTGTGGCTCCATGGCCATTAACCCAGCTTGTAAAAAGTGTTTGTAATAACGGATAGAGTCTAGAGGAGTCATGATAGTATCGCGTTCCCCTTTCCAAGTAAAGATTTTCATTTTAGTTTTTTCGTTAAAAGACTTTATGATTTCTTCGTCGGTTTTATCCAATGATTTCATGATAGACCAGCGGCTAGAAGATTTCATGGCTTGGTTGATAATACGCTGCGTTTCTACAGTTGAAATGTTTACAAATGGTGCGTTTTTATTATCTTTTGATTGAATAAAAAATTCCTCTTGCAAGTTTGCCATGTGTTCTTTTACAGCTTCTTCAGCATGCAACTGCATTCTAGAATCAATAGTGGTATAAATCTTAAGACCGTCCTTGTAAATATCGTAATCAGTACCGTCTGGTTTTTTATTTTCTTCAACCCATTTCTTCATGTAATCACGCAAGTACTCTCTAAAATAGGTAGCAGTTCCGTCTTTGTGTGTTTCGAGTTTGAAGTTTAATTTTATAGGTAAGCTTTGCAATCTTTGTTTTTCTGATGAAGAGATGATGCCGGCTTTTTCCATTTGCAAAAGCACTACATTTCTGCGGTTTGTCACACCTTCTGGATTTCTGATAGGATTGTACAAACCAGAGTTTTTAAACATTCCAACTAATATTGCTGATTCGCTAATGGTTAAATCCTTTGGCTCTTTAGAAAAATACGTTTTGGCAGCAGAACTTACTCCAACAGAATTATTTCCAAAATCATACACATTGCAGTACATGGCAATGATTTCATTTTTTGTGTATTGTCTTTCCAGTCTGATGGCTACAATCCATTCTTGTGCTTTTTGTATGATTCGAAAAGGTAAGAATTTAGATCCCTCACCGTGTAACAATTGCTTAGCAAATTGCTGAGTCAAAGTACTTGCTCCTCCGCTGGTTCCAAAACTTGAAATAGCTCTCAAGGTTCCTCTACCATCAATTCCAGAATGTTCGTAAAAACGAGCATCTTCAGTAGCTACTAGGGCTTGAACTAGGTTTTTTGGTAAATCAGAGTATTTTAATTGAGACCTGTTTTTTTCAAAATATTTACCTATAACCACACCGTCAGCCGAAATAACTTCGGTAGCTAGGTTAGAATCTGGATTTTCTAAGTCTTCAAAGGATGGCATGGCGCCAAATAATCCCCAAGAAGTGAAAAGGAAAAACAAGCCTATGCTTCCTAAACCTATGAAGAATATTTTCCAAAATTTCTTTTGATAATACGCGATGCTTTTATCATCGTTTCTTGTTGGGTTGTTGTTTTTTTTGATAGCCATAATACTAATTTATTCTTTTTTTTCAATTCTAAATCCTACTTCGGTAATTCCGTTAAGGGCTGTTACACCAGGAACTTTTCCGTTTTCTCGTACGGCTTGCTTAATTTGTACTTTGTATTTTGATCGCAATCGAACATTTTCTTTATAAAAAAGTTTACTTTCCTTAATATCCGAAAACCCATCTCCTAAAAGTGTTCCATCAACATCAGCCATTTGGTATTCTAGTGTATCAACTTTGGTAAATCCATTAGGCAATTCCATTGCAACAATCAAAAACAAATTATTGAATTGGTAATTGTTATTAGCCCTCAAGTTTACAAATAAGTTGTAGCGTTGCGTAGAGTCAAGTATAGGTAGGTTAAAGGTAACAGTACTGTCTTTATGCCATGCGTTGCCCACTGAGTGGTACTCATCAAAACTCCTTTTTTTGTCACAAGAAAAGAAGAGTATCGTAACCAAAAAGAGTATGGTGCTATTTCTTATCCACATTTTTTGTAATAATTATTGGTTTGCGGGGTTCTGCTGGTTTTTTATCAACAGGAGCAGGACGGTTGTTGTTAGGTCTTGCCGTGTTTGCTGGTTTATTACTATTGTTTTTATTGCTCGTAATTTTGTTAGCTGCGGGCTTATTGTTTGTTATTTTATTGGCTGCAGCAGGCTTGTTTGCATTGGCAACAATGGCATTTTCACCAGTAGGCTTGCGTTTTTTATTATTTTTCTTCCTTGGTTTAGGTTGGTCAAATCGCGTTAAACTTTCTTGACCCATAGCATTGTTAAAGTTTTTCTCAGGCTCAACAATAACTTCAATTGCATAATCTTCTAAGCAGGAAACTTTGTTTTTCAACTTGTTTTCGGCAATGATTTCTTTGACTTGATCAATTTTTAGTACATGCCAATTAGCAAAATTATTGGTATAGGCAAACCACATAAGCCCTTTAAAGATGTCCTGTTTTTGGCAAATGGCATCTCCTTTTTCAGTAACTAGTTTCGTGTCAAAATCAGGAAAATGCTTTAAGGCATCCATGTAAGTGTCTAGCTCATAGTTCAAGCAGCATTTTAATTTACCGCATTGTCCTGCTAGTTTTTGTGGGTTCAAGGACAGTTGTTGGTAACGTGCAGCTGAGGTATTTACACTTCTAAAATCAGTCAGCCAAGTAGAACAACACAATTCTCTTCCGCAAGAACCAATTCCGCCCAAACGAGCTGCTTCTTGACGGAAACCTACTTGTTTCATTTCAATACGCGTGCTGAATTCTTTTGCGAAATCTTTGATTAATGCTCTAAAATCAATTCGATCGTTTGCGGTATAATAAAACGTAGCTTTTGATCCATCCCCTTGAAATTCAATATCCGAAATTTTCATTTCTAGTTTTTGAGCAATGGCAAGTTCACGTGCGCGAACTTTCATAGGCTCTTCGCGGTCGCGAGCTGCAGACCAAATATCAATATCTTTTTGAGATGCTTTTCTATAAATTTTCGGAATTTCGTTGCTGCTAGGATTCGCTCCTTTTTTCTTCATTTGAATGCGAACCAACTCACCTGTTAGTGTTACAATTCCAATATCATGTCCTGGAGAAGCTACCGTGGCAACAATATCTCCCATGCTCAAGGTTAATTTTTCAGTATTGCGGTAAAATTCTTTTCGTCCGTTTTTGAAACGTACTTCAACACAGTCAAAAGGGGCGTCGCCATTAGGCAAACTCATATTCGAAAGCCAATCAAAAACCGTTAATTTATTGCAGCTATCGGTGCCGCAAGTCCCATTATTTTTACAACCCTTTGGTGCGCCACCGTCAGAAGTTGAACAACTTGTACATGCCATAATCTTATATGTAGTGTTGTGACGAGCACAACTTAAGTTCTTAAAACGTTTAATGTGTAAAGATAGTATTTTTTAATTTTATGGAACAACGCCAATTTAGAGCAATAATTCATAAATTTTATACTAAAAAACCCATCACAATTTAAATTGTAATGGGTTGGTAATTATTCAAATAGCGTTTGTGAATTACTCTAAAACGCGGTATAATTTATCTGACAATCGAATTCGGAAAGGGAGTTGAAACGTGCACGTATCGCCAGCAACGGCTTTTTGTTGTGCGGTGTCATTGACCATCATTTTCTCGATTTTTAGAATTTGTTCTCCAGTAGTGCTCCCTTTTATCAATACCGTATCGCCTATTTTCAACTCATTTTCTTCAATGAAAAATTGTCCAACATTAGACTTCGGGAAAAAATGAGCGCCTTTACCAAGATATTCTTTTTTAATTTTCACTGCTTTTTTTGCAACAGGTTTGCGTTTTGCAAGTTCGGTCAAGTCGGGAATAGCTGCCAAAGGATCTGCATTATTTTTGAAAAGGAGCTTTTCAGATTTTCCTTTTTTGAAAATCTTATTTCCATTTTTAACTCCTCTGCGTATGGCTTTTTGCTCCTCTTCTGGCAAATGAATAATCGTAGCACATTCAGCAGAACAGCAGCCGTACATTTTTTCTTTGCAAGATTCACACTGAATAAAAAGCAAGTGACAACCTTCGTTTTCGCAATTGGTATGCACATCACAAGCGGTGCCACATTGATGGCATTGCGAAACAATATCATCTGTAATGCGTTCGCCCAAACGATGATCAAAAACAAAGTTTTTACCTATAAATTTGCTCTCTAGATTTTCTTCTTTTATTTGCTTGGCGTAGTTGATAATACCACCTTCCAGCTGAAAAACATTCTTAAAACCTTGGTGTTTAAAGTAAGCCGATGCTTTTTCGCAACGAATACCGCCCGTGCAATACATCACCAAGTTTTTATCTTCCTTAAAGTCTTTTAATTGTTCGTTGATAATAGGTAACGATTCTCTAAACGTATCTACATCAGGAGTGATGGCGCCTTTAAAATAGCCTATTTCACTTTCGTAATGGTTTCTAAAATCGACTACAATTGTGTTGGGATCATCAAGAATTTCGTTGAACTCCTTCGCTTTTAGGTGTACACCTATGTTGGTTACATCAAAAGTTTCATCGTTCAAACCGTCGGCAACAATTTTGTCACGCACCTTAATCGTTAGTTTCAAAAACGAGTGATCGTCATGCTCTACCGCAATATTCAAGCGCATTCCTTGCATGAAATCGTATGCTTCAAGCGTGTCCTTGAAGGCATAAAAATTATCAGCAGGCAATGATAATTGTGCATTGATACCTTCTTTGGCGACATAAATTCGGCCTAGAACTACTAAAGGATCCCAAGCGCGGAATAAATCGTTTCGAAATTGAGTTGGATCTTGAATTTGCGCATAAGCATAGAACGACAAAGTGAGTCTTTGTTTTCCGGCATCATCAATCATGATGGCTCTTTCCTCTGCGCTTAAGGTGTTGTACAGTTGCATGCTATAAACAGTTTAAGTGAGAAATATATTTTTTGCAAAAGTAGTCAAAAAGGTTCAGAGGCGCAAAGTTTTGAAGGGGCTAAGGTTCGCAATCAATAAATAGATTCTCAATTTTCTTTTAAGTCTTAATGGTTTGTTTTTCTTGGAGCTATTTCCAGCTTTCCGCTATATCTCTTGTTTTCGCTATCGCTACAACAAGAGGATGCCGCTGCAATCTGGGCTAGGGGAGTTGTGGTGTATTGAAGGTTACGTTTTCCAAAATCGTATTTATGGTTTTGAGCAATAGAAAAAGATTTGCGATAGTTTATGGAACTTCAAAGTGCAAATGTTTAATAGAACTCCAAATTTTTAAATTTAGCATGAAAGTCCTGCTTTCTCATTCCATTTGCTTGTTCGCTATAATGTGTTTATTTTGTTTCTATTTCAAATATCTGTTTTCCATAGTCACCTAAATAATGAAATAATAATTTTTCGTACACTTTATAACCATCATCAACGTTTGTGAAAATTAGTAATCCCTGTTTTGTTTTTGGTAAAACAAATGCAATGGCTTGTACGCCTTTGTCTGCACCACCGTGCGTAAGTGCGATGTTTCCATCATCAAAATTGTATATTTCAAAACCAAGTCCAAAATGTTTTCCTTTTGAGCTTGCTACTTGAGGCGAAATCATTTCATTAAAAACTTTTTGTGTCAATCCATCGCTATTCATTACGCTGACTAAAAAATTTCCGTAGTCCTCAATGGTTGTTAATAAATCATCCGCTGCATTTGGTACTCTATTTTTAACCATTTCGTAAGTACTTCCATCTTTGGCATAACTTATAGCAAATCTTGATGTATCGATTTTTTCACTCCATACATATCTGGTGTCATCCATTTTTAGCGGTTGAAAAATTAGTTCGTCGGCTAATTGTTGTAAAGATTTTTTAAATTTTTTCTCTATTGCTTTTCTGAGATATTCTAAGCCTTCTCCTGAATATTGGTATTTCGTTCCAGGCTCAAATTGAAAACTGAGTTTTTTGTTATCACTCATCCATCGCCAATTAGGAAAACCTGTTTGGTGGCTTAAAATATGTCTTGTTGTTAATTTTTTAGTGTAAGGATCGTGAGTAATATCTGGGTCTGTCCAATATTTATAAATAGGTTCATCTAAATTCCATTTACATGAACTAATTAGTTTCAAAGTTACCATTGCTGTAACAGGTTTTGCTAATGATGCCACATTGAAAATAGTATTGTAAGGCGCTGATATTCCTTTTGTAATTTCTCCGAAAACTTTTATTTGTTTAAGTTCTCCGTTTTCAATAATTCCCAATCCAAGTGTTGGAATGTTGTTTTGTTTCAACCATTTTTCAATTTCAACATCGTTATCAAAAATTGGATTTTCTGTTGTTTTATTTTCATAGGCTTGATGGTCGAAACTAAATGAGGTCGCTAATTTCCATTCCCCGTTTTCCAATTGCCAAACGTTGGTAAACTTTGCAATACCGGATTGACTTTCTCGTTTTTCAGAAAATATGTGTTCTCCATTATGAACAGCACCATAGAGAATTCCATTTTTATAAAGCGGAAAAATTTCGGTACTTTCTTTTACTAAAAATCTTTTTACTTGGCGAGTTTCTGGACTTTTACAAAGTCCGTTTTTTAAGTCTAAAAGAAATTTTGTTTTATCAGATATTCCGTCTTTGTCGTGATAAAATTTGAGGTGATCACTCAATAAAATTTCAAACTTTTTTATGTTGCAGGTGTTAAAACCAATATTAAATAGTAGACTGTCTTTTGATAGTATTGTTTTATAGAGGTATGAATTTTTGTCAACTTGAGCGCTGCTGTTTGAACAAAAAGTGATAGCAATTATGAAGCATAAGAGAATTTTTTTTGTCATAATGGATTTTATTTAAGCTATGATTATTTTGAGACAAAGGTGTGAATCTCCCCATTTTTGGCCAAAAAATCTACCCGACAATAACCCGACAAACCCCAGACAATTTTTATAACATGCTAAATTTTAGATTGTAACGAAGTTTTTTAGACCTGTCTATTTCTATTGCATTTCGAAGGACAATGAAAACATTAGATAAAGCAATGAGTATTATAAGAATTAGTGTGAATTGATTCCCAAGCTTTAAAAAAATCCCTAGTATAAATACGATAGGTGCAATTATTGTCCAAAGGATTTGAACAGAAATGAGTTCTTTTGTTAATACATTTTTTTGTTTCAACACAAGCATCAGAACAATTGGAACGATGATATTAAATGGCGGGATTATTATAAATGGAAGTGATGAAAGGTTGATTAATTTTAGTAAGGAATAGTTAATTAAATTCGCTTCTTCTGATTTTTCAGTAATCGTGGTGTTTTCTGCTTCAGTTTTTAAAGTTTGCAGTTCGCTTTCTTCTACTTCTAATGCTTTAGCTAAAATTCGAAGTGTATAACCTTTGGGTTCTTTTCCTGTTTCTATTCGCTGAATGGTTCTTTCTGAGATTCCTGATTTTTCAGACAACTCTTTCTGAGTCAGATTTTGGAAGTCTCTTATAAATTTTAATTTTGACATAAGATGGTTGTGAAATTACCGCTAACATTTAATAGTATCAAAGATATGTAACTTATCTATTTACTGGACTAAATATCTTTTAGCCCAGATAGCAGTGGAAATCCTTTTTTATCCGCTTTTTAGCGGAAAAAAAGATTGAAACGAATAGCTGGAAGTAGCTCCAAATAAAAAAACCACGCCGAAACGTGGTTTTAAAATCTATACTTTATCAGGTATTAGCAATACTCGTTGAAAGCGTCTTTTAGGTTTTCAGCAATTAGTTCTGCTGGGCGACCTTCAATGTGGTGACGCTCTAGCATGTGTACTAATTCTCCGTTTTTGAACAAAGCCATACTTGGCGATGATGGAGGAAAAGGGAACATGTGTTGTCTTGCAGCATCAACAGCATCTTTGTCAACTCCTGCAAAAACAGTAATTAATTGATCTGGTTTTTTACCACCTTCTAAACTCATTTTTGCTCCTGGGCGTGCATTACGTGCAGCACAACCACAAACCGAGTTTACAACTACAAGCGTTGTTCCTTCTGCTTTTAATGCGTTTTCTACTGCTTCTGCACTATGTAAATCTTGAAAACCTGCTGCAGTAAGTTCTGCTTGCATTGGTTTTACCATTTCTTCTGGATACATATCTTTTATTTTAAATCATTAGTAATTAAGTCCTGCAAAGTTACAAAGTTTACCATCAAGAACAGAACTTCAATTATAAAGTTTTGTTATAGTTTGATTGTTATTTTAAGGCTTTTGCTGCTACGTGAAAAATGGCTTTGATAAACAACATTTTCGGACATTTTAAAATAACCTGAATATCTTCTTTTAGTGAGGTTTCTTCATCCAAAAATTTAAAGATCACCGTTGGATTTCCTTTTTTGAACATCGAAGAAAAAATGTGAGAACCCAATTCGTTTTTTCTATCTAATATGTCTAATAAAAGCAAATCATAAAACCAGAATTTTGTTTTTTTATGAAATTTAGTAAAGTCGGTTTCTCTTTGTAAAAAGGCTACCAATTCACTTGATTTTTTATCTGAATTTTTGAAAGTGTAACCCGTACTCGCCTTGGTCCAACCGCCAGAGGTACCAATGTTGATCACGTTTTTAGTATTCGATTTCCAAAAAGGGTAACAGGTCATCGGGATGCTGCCTTGTTCTTTTTCAACGATTTCGTAGTTCGTAATCCCCAGCTTTTCGATGTATTCTTGGATTTCGTTTTCGTATTCTTCTTTTTTTAAATGTTGGTGCGAAAACAAAGTGTATTCCAGTAAAGCTTCGGTTTTTGAGGTAGGCAAGACGTACATGAAACGGGTATTTCCTTTTTGTGCTACCGAAAAATCCATGAACGTGGCTTGCTCATTATTGAAAACAGCCTGCTCACTTTTGATAAACCAACCTATAAAATGCTGTTGTAAAACGGGATATTTAGTTTGGTTTTCCGCTTTTTGTTTGTGGTAAATACTATTGAATAATTTGGAGCACGAAAAAGATTCGCTTTCCGTTTGTACTAAAATTATAGTTTCGGATTCTTCAATAGTCAAGACTTTCTGATTCAAGAAAGTGACGTTTGTTTGTTTCGAAAGCAAGTCAAAAACTTGGTTGTAAAAATCCAAGCCTTTCACCATATTGTAATGATAAGGTTCCAAGTCTAAATCCCTGCGGAAAGCTGCATTGGCAAACAAAGCCGAATCCCATTTTTTAGAAATAGCCGGTTCCCAAAGTGAATCGGTTGTTTTCCAGAAGCACCAGGTTCTATCATTGGTTTTTTTGGCGTTTTCATCCAGTAACAAAATACTTTTATCCTTAAATTTCCCAGATTGCACCATTTTATAAACGGTCATCAAAGCCGATAATCCTGAACCAGTAAAAATATAGTCGTAGTGTTTCACGTTACAAATGTAATTTTTTAGAGTCAATTATAAAAAAAACAAACCACGCTTTGGCGTGGTCTATAGTTCAATTGTGGCAACGTACTTTACTATTTATGCATTAAAACAGTGTCGATTACATGAATTACACCATTTGATCCCTTTAAATCTACTGCTGTAACGGTTGCAACTCCCCCTTTTTCATCCGTAATGATTACATTTTTGCCTTTCAGTGATGCGGTAAGTACGCCACCTTGAACGGTTTTTAAAACTGCTTTTCCTTTTCCTGCCTTGATAGCAGCAACAACAGCCTTACTGTCAATATTACCTGCTACCACGTGGTACGTTAAGATTCCTTGTAATGTTGTTAAATTTGCTGGTTCTAATAAAGTCTCTACAGTTCCTTTTGGTAAATTAGCAAATGCTGCATTGGTAGGTGCAAAAACAGTGAACGGTCCTGCTCCAGACAAAGTTTCCACTAAGCCACCAGCTTTTACAGCGGCAACTAAAGTAGTATGATCTGCAGAGCTTACAGCTACTTCCACTACATTTTGAGCAAACGAGTTAATTCCTGTGAACAAGGCAATTGCTAAAATTGTTGACGATAAAATTTTCTTTGTTTTCATATTATTTTTTTTTATAAAATTACAGCGTTTTGTAAATGTTGGCAGTGTAATTTGTATAAGTTTAACTATTGTTTATTTATTACCTTTGTGGATAAAAATTTAGTAAAGCATTGATTTATATCGCTTAAATTGAATTTTTTAAAATATTAGTACAACTTATTTTTAAAAAAATTATAATTTGTTGATTAAAAACAATGAAACAAAACTGATTTGTTTTGAGTCCTTTTCTAATGGTTTTTAGGTAACTATAAATTTTTTTAATCAAAATGATATCGCAGTCCCAGAAATAGGCGGCGTCCTTGATTGGGTCCGTACGCATAGGTAGGGTCAAAAGTGAGCGCGAATGGATTATCGGTCGTTGGGATCACAGATCCTGAATTGTCAACTTGTACATTGGAATCAAAAGGATCATTGGCGCGAGCTATCAAGAATGGATTTCCACGATTGGGTGTCCAATTAAGCAGGTTTTTGATACCTGTGTATAATTCTAGATTATGAATTTTTTTGAAAGTCATTTGTATGTTTTGAATGCTGTATGGTCTTGAAATTTCCCGACGCGGGTCTAGTTCGCCTAGCAACGGCAAACGCATGGGTCCAGTTAGATTTCCTGTAAAATCAAAAGATAAAAACCAGTTTGAAATATCATAACTAAAGCCCCAGTTTAGGCTGTATCTTTCGGTAAATAATGGTCGTAAACTAATGCCATCTTGTGTGGTCATGGCATCAAAGTAACTGGTTCCAAGATTGGCTTTGAGCCCAAACGGGCTAACCCAATCAGCATTGGCGCTGAGCCCGAAAATAGTTGAGTTGCCGTTTAAATTATCATAAATTATTTGATTGGGGTTTAGGTCATAATTTGCAAAAATTCGGTTTGTGAAATAAGTATACCAAGACGAAAGTTCGAGATTAACCACGCCCGCATTGGTAAGTTTGAATTTTTTCAGGTAATTTACGTTCAGGTTGTATGAGGTTTCTGGTTTCAAGTTAGATTGTATCACGACTTCTCGAGCGCCAGACAAGGCTTGATGATCCTCGGTAAAAAGGTTGACAATTCTAAAACCCGTTCCAAAATTGAATCGTAAGATATCTGTTGGCGTTGGTTTGAATTTAAACGCAAAACGAGGTGTAAAAATGGAACCGTGATTGTCATTGTAATCGTAGCGCAAGCCCAAGAGTGTGCTGGTTTTTTCGTTGTGCGTGATTTCATCTTGAGCAAAAGCACTGTAAATTTTAGAATGATTCGAGGTTGCTTTTGCGGGCGTGTTGTCATTATAGAATTGATATCGGAGTGCTGTGCCAAAAAGCACCGAGTGATTGCTCCAGTTTTTGTCCCAAATGAATTGGCCAAATGCTATTTTTTGATTGGCCAAAAAAGTAGAATTGCCATAAACGGAGTTTTGGTCGTGACCAATAACTGAAAATTGAAAGAACATTTTTTCGGCTACGGGAAGCTCGTATTTCCCTAGAAATTCGTAGCGCGAAGTGTAAATGCTTTCGCCATACACTTGGTCTCCGCCTCTAAAACTCTTGTTCCATTGCATTTCTCCGCCCCAGCGGTCTTCATAAAGGTAGCGAGATACAAGGCTAAGCTCTTTTTTTGAAGTTCTGTTGATGTTTATTTTAGAGAAAAAAGAAGCTCTGTTTTGCAAAGAAACATCGGTAAAATTGTCCTTGTTGTTGTCAATGGGATTGTTGTAAGTGAAGTAATTTACACCAAATAAGGTAGTAGCCTTTGGACCAATATTGGCTTTATAACCAAGGTCAACATTCGTTTCGAGCCAAGATGTAGTAAAAACATCGGCTGTAAATAAAGGAACTGCAAACGGTTTTTTAGTAATAATGTTAATCAAACCGCCTACCGCCTCGCTGCCGTATAGTGTAGATGCCGCGCCTTTTACCACTTCTATTTTATCAATCATAGCATTTGGAATACCTGAAAGGCCATAAACGGTACCGAGAGCGCTCACAATAGGCATCCCATCAATAGTGACCATGGTGTAAGGGCCGTCAAGTCCGTTAATGCGAATGTCACCGGTATTACACACATTACAATTGTTTTGAGGTCGTAAGCCGTTTACGTTTTGCAAGGCATCTAAGACATTGCTGGTTGGGTTTTGTTTTAAAAAAGCAGCCGAAATAATCTCAACAGGAACGGGATTTTCAAGTCTTTTTACGGGTTTGAGTGTTCCTGATACTACCACTTCGTCTAGTTGATTTTCAATGCTAGTAAGTTCAAAATGGAGTACTACTTCTTGTTGGTTTTTTATGTTAACGGTTTTGTTTTTTGTTTGAAAACCATTTGCCATTACTTGAATGGTATAATTACCATTTGGAATTTCAGAAAAAAAATACTGTCCTAAACTATCAGTTTGAGTGACGAAAGTAGTTTTTGGCAAGGCAACTGTTGCGCCAGGTATCGGTTGATTGTTAGAGGTTACCGTTCCCGATAGGCTTTTTTTGTTTTGACTGTAGCCGATAAAAAATAGCAACAGCAGGCATACGGTAATAGTATTTTTCATAACAATTAAATTAAATTTTAGACAAATCTAAAAATAATTTTTTAAAAAAGCGGTTTGTCATGACAACAAACCGCTTAAACCCCCAATTATTAACCAAAACGATCAGGATTTAAAAAGTGATATACTTTATGTTGATGCTAAATTGCTAGAATTACAGCGCCGTTTTTCTTAGTTTAAAAGTGTACCAACCTATTAGTAGCAATATTGTACTAAATAGTAACAATGGCAATGCTATTTTTATAAAATAAATTGGTGAACGGTCTTGATAGTGCTCTACTTTAAACTTTGACCAATCTTCTTTATTTACGGGATCATTATTAAAGATTTTTGGGTAAAAATAAAGGCGTAGCTTTTCGTGAAATCGGGAGGTTGCTTTCCAAAAATTCATTTGGTTTGCAAGATCTGCTTGTGCAATTTCATTAAGTCGTATTTGTGCATGTAGCGTAGGGATGAACTGTGCAATCTCTTGACTGGCTATATTTCTTTGCGTGAGCTTAGCCATTAAATCAGTTGATTGTTTTTTAGATTCGTCATCACTCATTTGTTGCATGGCATAATACCAAAGCCAACTAAACTCGGTATTAGGCAAAGGATACGATTTAAATTGAGGATAATGGTTGTAAAATTTGTCTAGAGTTGTTTGCTTGTCCATATACCATTTCTCATGATAAGCATTGCGTTGTTTTATGGTGAGTTCAAGCGCCTCAGGAATAGGATATTTATGAACGAGATACGTATTGATACATGCAGGTAGCACTACTATTAAAAAAAGCCATGTGGTAAGCAATACTACTGCGTTGTAATTAGAATTTTTTTGTAAGGATACAATCAAAAAACAGCATGAAAACCAAAAAAGAATATACAAAACACTGATGCCATAATAAGCAAGTAAAGTGCTGTTGAAAGGGATGTTTAAATAAAAAGTACTCATAAACACAATTGCTGTATAAAGCGCTAATAGTGTGCTTATCCTTATGTAGAATAATTTGATAATATGCAGTAAAATATTTTTACTTTGAATTGATACAATTTTCCAAGTTCCACTTTCTTTTTCTTCAGAAATGATGTTGTAAGTAAATGCAATAATCAATAGCGGAAATATGTAAATTAAGACAAAACTTAAATCGATATTTCCTAGCAATAAGGTGTTGGGATTATTTAATTCGGAGTCATACTGTTGACCTTCAAGTCCGCGTATAGTCACGGTTTGAATCGATGGATTTACATCGCGCTGTCCTATTGCTAAACTATTGATGGGCAAAGCAGTGTTAACCAATGAAAATTTAATGTAATACAACAACAATCCCATTTCATCGGGGTGAAATTTTACGTTACGCGCATGATGCTCTTTTTGATATAAAGCTGCGTCAACAGCGTTTTTTTGCTGTTTAACTTGGTATTGCTTTCCAACCATAAGACTGATGAGGCAAAGTATCAGTAAAAATACCAAGCCAGCTTTTGTCCCCTTGGAACGCATAAAATTTTTAAATAGTAACGCATTCATATTATATCGCTTTTAGTTTTTTAGAGGCTACCATCAGTAGCGTGTATAAGATTACTAACCATAGTAGTAGGGCAGCTATGGCGCTCATTTCATTTTTTAGAACTTGAAAAACAGTAGGAGGTGAATAGTGAAACTCGGTTACTTCAGCCCAATGTTTTTTATCAATTACATACGGTTTGTCAGTAGGGTTTTGTTTTTTATTACTGATGTACTTGATTTGTAAGGTATTCATTTTTTGAGCCATGCTATAGCGATACGCTTCAGCTTGTTTTTGGAAAGTTACATAGGAATCATAATCTGTATTAGACAATCCCATGGCAATATTTTTTATTGCGATGTACGGATTAAGAAATGAAACAGCTCTTGAAAAATGGTTTTGTTTATCATAAGTTTGTAATAGTGTATCTAAGTGTTGGTTGTATATCCTAGAGCTTATTTTTTCGCCTTCGAGCATGATGTAACCTTTGTAGTTGAAAGGGAGTTCATCAACAGATTTTATTTTATACACCGTAAGCAAAGAGTCTTTTATGCCTTTAAAATGAAGGTCATCAGGATTGTGGCTGTCTCCAACTTTTAAAATATCTTTTTCAATGGCACTGTTAAAATTAATCTTTGAAGGAGTAGCGTATAAGTACGATCCCAGTGCTTGTGTTCCTCGAGGTAAAATGATGGTACACAATAACCACAAACCAATCAAAGATACCAATGCTTTTTTTGAAGTTTTGCTTACCGCTGACACTAAGACAACAATGACACAAAAAAACAAGATGTACAGCAGATGAAACAATACAAAAAAGGTCATTTTTAGACCATCATCTGCCGTGATAATAAAGTTTTGCAAAAACATCCAAATGAAAACGATGACAATCATTGCTGGAATAAAAAACAACAAAACGACTCCTGCAATCCCTATCATTTTTCCAGCTAAAAGTGTGGTCCAACTAATGCCTTGGCTCAAGTGCAACTTTAATGTTCCGTTTTCGCGCTCTGCTGAAATGGCATCATAACCTATGAAAAATAGCAACAAAGGGAGTAGAATTTGAAAAATCATGGCAATGCTGATTTCCCCAAAACGCAACAAACTATTTGAAAAACTAGCTTCTGAGAAATTTGCTGTATTTTGTTTGTGAGCCTCTAGAAAGATGGCATTTCCAAAATAGGATTCCATCCCAAACTCCATCATGCTAAGCGGGCTACTTTCTCTAAAGGCAAAATTCCCATAGTGAGCCATTCTGTGTGGATTTTTATCCGGGTTTTTAAGCCAGTCCTCATGGGATTGATTTTGGTATTTTTCGCTAGTCTCATTTTGGGTTACGTAATTTGACCATCCTAAAAAGGTAGCGTAACTTAGTAAAGTGATTAGAAAAAAAGCAAGTATAACAATGGCTTTATTCCTAAAAACTGCTTTTTTATAGTTGTTAGCGACTAAAAATAGTACTTGAAAGGACATAAGAGAATTTTAAAATTTATAAGTCATGGTAAGATTTGCATTTCTTGGTGCACCAGGAAAAAGACGTAAAAAGTTTTGTGCTCCAAGCCAGTACGTTCGGTTGAATATATTTCCTGCATTAAGAGCAATTTGCACGTTGCTTTTATTAGGTTTGTAATAAATGGCCGCATCAAAAACTGTAAAATCAGGAAGTGTAAAAGCTCTGGTAAACCAAGGAATCCTGTTGCTTTGATATTGCATCCCAAAACCAAATCCCAAGTCTTTCAGCGCTGAGTTTGCAGCAAAGTTGTAACGTGTCCAGAGATTAGCGCTATTTTTAGGGGTGTTTTGCTTTCGAGCACCAATCAATGAGGTATTACTATCTGAGACTATTATGGCATCGATAAAACTGTAAGAAGCGTTTATTTGCCAGTTTGTAGTAATGAATCCTGCCACATCACATTCAAACCCACGACTGCGTTCAGCTCCTCTTGTTACAAGTAAGTCTGGTTGCGCTGCATCATTAGCATTCATTAAAATATTGCGTTGTTCTATTTCATAAACAGCCGCATTAAAGTTCATGCTGTTGTTAAAAAAACGGGTCTTTAATCCCAGTTCTTTTAAAGTACTTGATAAGGGTTCAAAAAGACTTCCAGCAGGAAGTGAACCTGTTTGAGGCATTAAACTAACGGTGTTTGATTGTGGTTGATAACCCTCTAAGTAGGTGGAGTACACGTTTAGCTCATCGGTTACGGCATAAGTAAGTCCTATTCGTGGTAATAGCGCTTCTTTTTTTACGGTGATTTCTCCTGTTGATTTATAATTTGTAATGTCTTGAAACCATTCTTTTCTCAAGCCTAGCAATAATTTAAATTTATTCCATTCTATTTGATCTTGTACATATACTGCAGTAGTGGTAGTTAAAGCAGCAGGCAACGCGGTTCTAATGTTCAAAGTATAATCTTCTACATTTCGTATGGTGTAGCTAAGATTAGTAAGGTTAAAATAGGAAACGTTAGGCACGGGTACTACTACTCCGTTGATAGTTGTGGTTTGATAGTTAGCGGCATTTGCTGGATTGTAACTTCCTGCCACAGTTCCATCTCGCAAAACATAACCTCGAGCAGCATTTTGTCCGCCTCCTTGGGTTTTATGCCAACTGCTATTGTCATTTCCTATCAGTAATTTGTGTTGTATTGGTCCAGTGGTAAGGTAAAAATTAAAATAGGAGTTCAAGTTATCAATGTTCCAGTATTGCTGGCGTTGCACAAATTGCATCATGGCAAGACTAGGCACAGCTGCATTATTCATGTCTACTGCAAATGTGTTTGTAGTTCTGTGTTCTTGTAAATCTTCTGTCCATGATTGTTTCATGTACGACGTATTAAAACCGATTTTCGAAGTGAATTTATGCGCTACTTGAGTCATAAACATAAACTCTTTGGATTTAAAAAAATCATTTGGAGCTGCTAGATTCAAACTGATAGGACTGCTATTTAAATTAGTAACCCCAGCAACAGCCCCAAAAATAGGTTGCCCTCTATCTAAATTTCCCCTCATGTTACTCCATATCAACTCCGTATTAATGGCTGTTTTATCATTGGGCACATAACTAAAAGAGGGTGAAAGCAAAAAAGAGGTGTTGCCTACCATATCCCTAAATGATTTGGCTTCTTGATACGCTCCATTAAAACGGTATAATAAAGTTTTAGATTCATTTAATGGCCCAGTAAAATCTACGCTTCCGCGAAATGTACTAAAACTTCCAGCGCTTAAACTAACTTCTTTTCGGTCTATAGCCAATGGTTTTTTGGTAACAAGATTGATACTTCCACCTGGATCTACAGATGAAAATGAAGCGCTTGAAGGTCCTTTTAAAACCTCTACACGTTCTACATTGCTAATTAAAGGTTGTAAAAAGTAGTTTTGTCTTGTTCTCATTCCATTGACAATTTGTCCCTCTTCATTTTGGCTAATACCTCGTATGGTATATTGATTGTAAAAACTACTTGGGATCACACCACTAGCCATTTTTACAGCATCAGCAAGATATATGGCGCCTTTATCTGCCATGAGTTCTTTAGTAATGGTTGTTATAGCTTGCGGAACATCTTTATTAAGTGTTGCGGTTTTTGTTGCTGAGAAAGAGTAATCACTATTGTATTTTCTTGAGGATCTACCTAGGATTTCAACATTTTGCAACTCATTTAAGATAGGTTCAATGACAATTTCTAAAAATTTAGAAGTCGTTTTCACTTGTATCGTTTTATATCCCGAAGATGCTATTTCAATAGTTCCACCTTTGTTTAAAGAAAAACTTCCGTCAAGTAAAGAAATAGTTTTTTCGCCTGTTTCTAGATTGACAATAGTAACTCCTGCAACAGCATCACGAGTACTAGCGTCAGTAATTTTTCCTAATATTTGCTGAGCTTGTAGGCTTGTGAGGGATAAAAATAGGAATAGGATAAAGTAAAATATTTTCATGTTATAGTGTGTTTTATACGGTTTGCAAATACAATTGTTCTAGTTCATTTGCCGAAATAGCATTACTGTTTATCACAGATACTAAATTGCCTTGCCTCATGATGCCTATTCTATGTGCTACTTCCTTAGCTCTAAAAATATCATGTGTTGCCATAAGTATTGCCGTTCCTTCGGCGGCTAGTTCTTGTATAATTCTTGAAAATTCGTTTGATGCTTTTGGGTCTAAACCACTCGTTGGTTCATCTAGCAGTAATGCTTTTGCTTTTTTGGCTATAGCTATCGCTATTCCTACTTTTTGGCGCATTCCTTTGGAGTACGTAGCTAATTTTTTGGAATGTGCTTCGTCCTGCAAGTTTACTTTTTGTAAAAAACCTTTTAGCTCTTCTTTTGTATATTTAAATCCTGCTAATGCTGAGAAGTAGTTTAAATTTTCTAAACCGCTTAAATTGGGGTAGAGCATGACGGTTTCTGGAATGTAGGCAATGTGTTTCTTGGTTTGGGTTTCATTTTCTAATACAGGAATTCCGTCAATGGTCAAAGTTCCGCTAGTAGGCGTGACAAATCCTAAAAATAAGTTGATTGTAGTTGTTTTTCCCGCACCATTTTGTCCCAATAAGGCAAATATTTCGCCTTTGGGAATGGTTAAGTTTAATTCTTTTAGTGCAATAGTATCACCGTATTTTTTTGTCAAATTAATAGCTTCAAGCATGGTTTTTGTCGTTATGTGAATTGTTATTTTGTTGATTTAAGTTGTTCATTTTATAATTAATAGCGTGACCTATTATCATGCCTACGCCGCCTAGAATCATTACATTTGTATGAAAATCAAGGATTAGGGTTGCAAGTACATCCACTATAATTAAGCTTATCGATAAGCATAGTATGATGAGAACAGGTAGCTTTGCCGTTTTGATAACTTTGAGAACCGCTAGTAAACCTATTCCTGAAAATGCTAAGTCTACAAAAGGATTATGGGTTTGACTCAATGGTAAAAATGTAAGGAACGGAACTATTAGGCAGTGAATTAAGCATAATGTAGCGCTTGAAATTCCTAAAATATCTGGTTTTAATACGTTTGTCTTATTCATTTTGTATATTTGCTTAATGCAATTGTGTTGCAAATATATAATTTTATTTATAAACGCAACATTGTTGCATTATTATTTTTTTGAATTATGAAAACTACCCGAAATACAACAGCAAAAACAACTATTTTAGAGATTATAAAAAATGCTTCAGTGGCTTTATCACATACTGAAATTCAGGCGTTAAGTCAAAACGTATGCGATCGGGTTACTATTTACCGAGTTTTGGATCGTTTGGTATCCGAGGATGTGATTCATAAAATTGTAAATCATGATGGTACCATAAAATATGCAAGTTGTCATCATGGGCATGAGCACGATCATGATGTTAAACACTCACATACGCACAATCATATACATTTCAGTTGTACTAAATGTTTAGCAGTGACTTGCCTTGATGAGGTGAAGCCCGTATTTAGTCTTCCGGATAATTATTTGGTACACGATTTTAATTTCACATTATCAGGTCTTTGTCCTACTTGTTCTTAATAGTTTAGTCTTGTCTAAAAATATCTTTTATATCAACTTTTTTATGTAAGTTTGTCAATACCGAGGTTTTGTGCTTTTTATGCATTTGAGCAAAAAAGTTGTAGCAATGCCTTAATTGTTTGTTATGACTTTATCCGAAGAGAATTATTTAAAAACTATTTACCATCTTTCTGCACATTTAAATTCCGCAGTGAGTACGAATGCCATTGCTGAAAAGATGGACACCAAAGCATCATCTGTCACGGATATGCTAAAGAAATTAGCCGAAAAGAACTGCATTAATTACATCAAATACCAAGGAGTTTCTTTAACTGATACAGGAAAGTTAGCAGCTAAGATGATTGTTCGAAAGCACCGTTTGTGGGAAACATTTTTAGTCGAAAAACTCGATTTTGCTTGGGATGAGGTACATGAATTAGCTGAGCAATTAGAACACATCAAATCCGAAAAGCTCATCAATAAACTGGATGATTTTTTAGGTAATCCTACCGAAGATCCCCATGGTGACCCAATTCCAGATGCTCAGGGTCGTATTCTTAAAATAGAAAAACAACTGCTTTCTGAATGTGAAAAAGGTAGAATTGGAATTTGTGTGGGTGTAAAAGATACTTCGTCTGATTTTTTAAAATACCTCGACAAGCAAGAAATTGCTTTGGGTTCTCAAATGGAAATTATAGAAAAAGAAAGTTTCGATGCTTCTTTGCGTATTCGTGTGGGCACGAATGAAATTACTGTATCTCAAAAAATTGCTAGTAACATTTATATTCAATAATTATGTTTCAATCGTTAGTTGATTATTTTACCAGTATTGATCCTATTTTGGCTGCGCTCTATGCCAGTTTATTTACGTGGTTTTTAACTGCATTAGGTGCTTCGTTTGTTTTTTTATTCAAAACCATGAACCGAACGGTGCTTGATGGCATGTTAGGTTTTACAGGTGGTGTAATGGTTGCGGCCAGTTTTTGGAGTTTGTTAGCTCCAGCAATAGAAATGACAGGTGGAGAAGGTTTTGCAAAGGTGATTCCTGCTGCTTTTGGTTTTTCGCTTGGTGCACTTTTCATTTTTGGAATAGACAAAGTATTGCCTCATTTGCATATTAATTTTAAAGTTTCCGAAGGGGTGAAGTCCCCTTGGCAACGTACCACATTGTTGGTTTCGGCGATTACGTTGCATAATATTCCCGAAGGTTTGGCGGTTGGAGTTTTATTTGGCGGAGTTGCTGCCGGAATTCCTGAGGCGTCTATAGCGGGTGCTGTTACGTTAGCGATTGGGATTGGAATTCAAAATTTTCCAGAGGGAATTGCCGTTGCTATGCCCTTGCGACGTATGGGAATGAGCCGCTGGAAAAGTTTTATGTATGGTCAATCCTCTGCACTTGTAGAGCCTATTGCTGCTGTTTTAGGTGCTTTTGCAGTTACTTTTTTCACTCCAATTTTACCTTACGCTTTGGCTTTTGCCGCAGGCGCTATGATTTTTGTGGTTGTTGAAGAGGTAATTCCAGAAACGCAACAAGATAAAAATACTGATATTGCCACTTTAGGTTTCATAGGCGGATTTATTGTGATGATGGTGCTGGATGTGGCACTAGGTTAAGAAATAATTATTTTAAAAATAATCTTTTTAAATTTATAATTGCAAATGAAAAAGTCAATTCTATTCCTTTTTATGATGTTCAGCGGTCTAGTTTTGGCGCAAAGCCCAAAGCCTGCTAAAGTAAAAGTAATTACTGTTAAGCAAAAAGTATGTCGCAGTAAAAAAGGCTTTCAATTTGTTTTAAAAACGATTGAAAATGACTCGCGTTGCCCTAAAGGAACCACTTGTATTTGGGCAGGAGAGGTAAGTGCTGTTCTGCAAGTCTTTGATGGACAAAAACAAGTTGAAGAAACAACTTTGGTTTTTACCGAAAAAAATAAAGAAGCTAATAAAAAATGGTTCGCAAAGTATTTACCATTTGAAAAGCAAAAAATTGAAAGCTTGCGAGTCACTCCATATCCCGTTGAAGGTTCGTCAATAAAACCTGCGGATTACGCCATACAAATAGGCTACATAAAATAGTCTAATTGCAGCCACAGTCAGAACTTCCACAATTTTTATCCTTTGCTTTCTTTTTGAAAAAGAATTTTTTGATTAAAAAAGCGACTGCAATAATTAAAGTAGTAAATGCTACTATTTCTTGAATATCCATATTGTAAAGATAAGAAAAAGCAACCTGTTGAGGTTGCTTTCTTGTTTGTAATCACTTTCTAATTAAAGAGTGTGTATTATTTGTTGTTTGTTATTAAAAACGAGCTCCTAAAGATACAAAGAATGTTCTTCCTTCACCTGGTAAAATACCTGGTCCAGGATATCCACCTGCTCTTCGAGTAGCATAATCTTTGTTCAATACGTTATTAATTCCAGAACGAACATTGTAGCGTTTTAAAAACTTGTATTCAGCTGATAAATCCATTACTTCATAACCATTTAGTAATCCTATTACACCATTTGCTGAAGGCGCTACTGTGTTGTTAGCATCTGTAAATACTTTACCTGAAGTCTTGTATTGTAAGGTAGTCGAAAAGTGGTCAGTACTATAGCTCAAACCTACATTGTGAATGTAACGTGGCGCGTTTTCAACACGATTACCTTTTAAGTTAGTCGTTGCAATAGCCGATCCAGGTCCAGAAGGTACTTGAAAATCAGTATAACGAGAATCAATAAAACTAGTAGTTACAAAAAGATCTACGTTTCCGAAAGTTTTTTCGACACCAAAATATTTAGTGATGTTTACGTTTACAAAGCCTTCAATTCCTTTGTTTACCGTTTCACCTAAGTTGGTTCTGAATAAGAACGTACCTTGAGTTGGGCTATCATTATTTATAAATTGTCGTATGCCGCCAATACGGTTGTTGTAGCTCAAGTAAAACACACTAAAATCGAAGTTCAAAAATCCTTTCACAACACCACGGTATCCTAAATCAGCATTATATCCTGAGGCGTCTTTTAAGTTTGGGTCAATCACATCAGTTACAGCAGGTGGTGTAATATCTGAGAATAAAACAGGTCTAAAAGCTTGTGTGATATTTCCATATAAGTTCGTTGCGCCGAATTTATATTCCATTCCTAATCCAAACAAAGGTTTGTTTCTAACCATTTGTTTGCTTTCAAACGGAACATCATTTCCAGAACTGATTCCAAAACGACCTTCTCCCTCAGCAGTGATGTGTTCGTAACGAACACCTGGAATAACACTCCATTTATCGGTCACTTTAAATTGATTTTCGGCAAAAAAAGCAATGTTTTGAGTTTTAAATTGCAAGTCTCTCGGATATTTTGCTGAAGTATTTAAGTCGAAATTAGACCCTGCAGTACCTGCTCCTTCTTGTTGTCTTTGCGTTTGTGCTTGGTAAGCGCGAACTCCAAATGCCAAAGTGTTTTTATTTTTTCCTAAGTTGTACGTATAGGTGTTTCTGTTTTCGATTCCGAAATTTTTGTAAAAATCGCGGTCAACTCTTCTATTGCCGTTAGTGTCAGTAATGTTTGGTGTTGCGGTATTTCCAACACTATTTCTTTCTCCAATTAAACCAAAAAGTTTAGTATTCGATTTTATAGAAGGAGATAATTGCGTGTCTAGTGTCAAAGCAAACAAATTCCAAGGAGTTCCAAACCAGTTTCTTTCTCTAAAAGATTGTCTTGAGTTTTCAGCAAATTGCGCATCTGTCAAACCGCCTGCTTGTTGCATTTGGTAATCCATATTAGTGTATTCTGCTGCTAGTTTAGTTTTTTCTGTAAAGGCATATTCTAAAAATACGTGTGAGTTACGTACTTTGTATTGGCTGTTTTCTCTCCAACCATCGGCACTACGAGAGTGGTTGTAGGCATAATAAGAAAACTTGTTTATTTTACCCCCAATAGCGTTGTAACTGCTCATTAAGTTATAGCTTCCGGCTGTGTTTTGAGTTTCAAAGCTGAATTTTTTGTTTTGCTCGCGTTTTAAAACGTAGTTCACCATTCCGCCAAACTGAGGGCCAAATTGCAAGGAAGCGCCACCACGAACTAGTTCAATGTTTTCTACTGCTTCCAAAGGTGGGTTGTAATACGCTTCTGGGTATCCAAAAACATCTGATGAGATATCGTAACCATTTTGTCTAGTGTTTAATTCCCAGCTGCGATTAGGACTTAAACCACGAACTCCAATGTTAATTTGTATTCCAGATCCTTCGTTTTCCCAAACCGTAACACCTGGAACACGTGAGAAAACCTCGCGCGCATTATTGGTAGTCAAGTTAGATGTAAATGCAGATAATTTTAAAACTTCGTTCTTTTTTCCTGAAAAAAGAACGGTTCCTTTTACTTCTGGTTGTCTTTCTGGGCTTTGTTTAAATGGGGTAACTTTTACTTCTTGCAAATCAACTATCAAGGAGTTAGCTCTTATAATACTGTCCTTTTGCGCTTGTGTATGTTCTTTTTCTTGAGCAAAAGTAAATACCGAGGTAAGTATTGCAGCTGTTACTAAACTGTTTCTCATTTTTATTTAGATTAATTCTACGGTGCAAAGGTAAAATGCAAATCTTATTTAGACAAATTAAGAATAATAAAAAATAGAAGTTTAACGTTTGTTGAATATTTTATTTTAGGATCTGATAGGCTACTAGTGCAACTAAATAAGCAAAACCCGACATGAAAATTAATTGTCCCGCAGGCCATTTCCAGGAATTGGTTTCTTTTTTAGTTACTGCAAGCGTGCTGGCGCATTGCATAGCAAAGGCGTAAAACAATAGTAATGATATTCCTGAGGCAAAGTTAAAGATCTTTTCTCCAGTCACGGGATTCATTTCGGCAGCCATTTTGTTCTTTATGGTGACTTCGTTTTCGCTACCGCCTACGCTGTAAATGGTGGCTAATGTTCCCACAAAAACTTCTCTTGCTGCAAACGAACTGATAATGGCAATACCTATTTTCCAGTCGTATCCTAATGGTGAAATGGCAGGTTCAATAGCTTTTCCCATGATTCCAATATAAGAGTTTTCTAGTTTTTGTGATGCTACAGCATTTTCAAATTCAGCTTCCGGTAATGGATTATTTATCGTATTCTGAGTAATAATTTGTTCCGCATTACTGAATTTTTCTCCGGGTCCGTAAGATGCTAAGAACCACAAAACGATCGAGATTGCTAATATGATTTTTCCAGCTCCAACTATAAAAGCTTTGGTTTTCTCGATAACATTGATGCCCACATTTTTAAACAAGGGTAGTTTGTAATTTGGCATTTCTACTACAAAATACGTTTTACTTTGTATTTTCAGAATTTTATTCAAGATGTAAGCCGAGAAAATAGCCATTCCAAATCCTAACAAATACAGCAACATCAAGGTCATTCCTTGCATGTTCAAGAAACCAAACAAGCGTTCGTCAGGAATAACAAGTGCAATAATAATGGCGTAAACGGGTAGTCTAGCCGAACAAGTGGTAAACGGTGTAACCAATATAGTGATCAATCGTTCTTTCCAGTTTTCTATATTTCTAGTAGCCATAATTGCAGGAATAGCACAGGCTGTACCCGAAATAAGAGGTACTATACTTTTACCTGATAATCCAAATTTTCGCATTATTTTATCCATCAAAAAGACCACACGGCTCATGTATCCACTTTCTTCAAGGATGGAAATAAACATAAATAAGAATGCGATTTGTGGAATAAAAATAAGAATACCGCCAATCCCGGGAATAATTCCTTGCGAAATTAAGTCCGTTAAAACTCCAGCTGGCAACTGCTCTGCGGCGAGCGAACTCAAAGATGCAAAAGAAGCATCAATGAAATCCATTGGAATTTTTGACCATTCAAATATAGATTGAAAAATGACAAACAAGATTAAAAAGAAAATTACGTAACCCCATATTTTGTGAGTAAGTATGCGGTCCAGTTTGCTGCGGTAATCTCTGGCAATACTAGTGTCAATTTTTAACCCTAGTTTCAACACATCGTTTATAAATTGATAGCGTTTGATGGTTTCTTTTTGTTGCAAACGTTTTAAATCGGAATGTGATTTAGTAAACGAACTTCTAATTTCATTTCGTTCTAAGTTCAAGAAGTTGACATCCTGTGTAATAACCAGCCATAATTTATATAGCAATTGGTTCGGGAAGGCTTTTCGTAAGCTGTTAAAATAATCTGGGTCAATTACCGAAGCGTTTAAACACGGTTCGCTCGAAATGGTTTTGAAGCTCACAATTAGTTGCTTCAGTTCCTCGATGCCATAACCTTTTCTAGAACTAACTAGAGCAATTTTAGTCTTTAAATGTTGCTCTAAGTATGGAATATCAAGTGAAATTCCTTTAAATTTCATTCTGTCAGCCATGTTAATGACTAAAATAGTTGGAATTTCTAAGTCTTTTATTTGGGTAAAAAGCAGTAAGTTTCGTTTTAAATTTTCCACATCTGTAACCACAAGTGCTACATCAGGATATAACTTATCATTTTTATTGAGTAGTAATTCTATAACAACATTTTCATCAATAGAACTGGCGTTTAAACTATATGTTCCCGGAAGATCTAGGATATTAGCTTTAATATTATTGGGTAATTTACAAAATCCTATTTTTTTCTCAACTGTAATTCCAGGATAGTTTCCTACCTGCTGGTTTAATCCTGTGAGCTGATTGAATACCGAGGTTTTCCCAACATTAGGATTGCCTATCAATGCAACATTAATGTTTTGTTTGCTTATCATAAGTTGGTTTTTATAATGTCAACTTCTATTTCTCTGGCTGTTTCAATCCTTATGGCTACATGTGAACCATTGATATCTAAGAACAAAGGGTCCCCAAAAGGAGCAATTTGTAATAATTCGACCGTATTTCCTGGCAAGCAACCCATTTCCAATAATTTTAAAGGAACTGCATCGATGTCAAAATCTTTTATGATGGCCTTGTCGCCTTTCTTTAATGAATGAATTGTTGTAAGCAAAACTTATTTAGATTGAATTAAGATTGCAAAAATACACATTTTACAACAAACACAACTTATTGAAGCAACAATTATAAACCCTCAAGAGATTGTCTAAAACAGTTGTATTAAATGTATTGTGTGTATAAATGTAAGATTGATTAAAATTATTCTTGGATTAAAAAATGAATATCTTCTATCAAGCGCTTCATATCCTCTTTATTAGTGCCGTCATAAAAGCCTCGAACTCTTTTTTTGGTGTCAACCAAAACAAAATTTTCAGTGTGTACCATATCATACAGCTCGCTTGGCTTACCCATTTTTACAGCTAAATAGGATTTTCGTGCCATAGCATAAATTTCTTTTTTATCACCCGTAACTAAATTCCACTTGGCATCGATTACATTATGTTTTTTGGCGTAAGCCTTAAGTACAGGAACGCTATCCGTCTCTGGGAAAACGGTATGTGAGAGTAATTTAACTTTAGGATTGTTGGCGAAAGCTTTTTGAATTTCCTCTAGATTCACTGACATTTTAGGACAAATAGAGCCACAAGTTGTAAAAAAGAAATCAGCTACATAGACTTTTCCTTCATAATCTTTTTGAGTAATGGTTTTTCCATTTTGGTTTACAAATGAAAAATCAGCTATGGTGTGGTATTTACTTTTGTATTGTACGGTACTATCTACCAACTCTGGATTCACATCAGCTGGATTGTAAATGGGAAGTGACTTTGCAGGCTTTAATGCCGAGTAGAAAAGGGATAAAATAATGACCGAAAGCACACCGAAAATTCCTAGAAACAAACGGTATTTTTTTAAGATTTCTAACATAGTACTATTTTGGTGCAAAAATACGCAAACGCAAATGGTTTTGTATTGTAATTAACAGACTTTTATTTTTAGTGGAATCGTGTTTTTAGCTTAAAAAAAAGATTAAGGGTTTAAACCTTTTTCCTTTTTTTGTGTCAAACAGAAATGTTTTGTGATAATCTGGGAAAACTTAAATTGTCAATAAAATTATTAATAGCTTTGTTTACTTAACTAAAAAACTAACTAAAATGAAAAAAAACAACAATAAGCAACTGCTTTTTGTGATTCCTGCAATGATGGCTTTTGCAGTGGGTCAAGCCCAAAGTAATCCTGCGGCTAAGGAGCCAGGGATTAATGTGAATTACATGGACAAAAAAGTGAAGCCAAGTAACGATTTCTTTCGTTACGTAAACGGAACTTGGTTAGACAACACTGCCATTCCAGCGGATAGAACCCGTTGGGGAAGTTTTGATGAATTGCGTCAAAGAACAGATGCGGATGCTTTAGCTATTTTAAAAGAAGCAGCCACAAACCCAACTTACAAATCAAATACAGATCAAGGTAAAGCGATTAATTTGTACAAGTCTATTTTAGACACAGTTGGTCGTAACAAAATGGGTATTGCGCCATTAAAACCTTTCCTTAAAAAAATTGATGCGGTTAAGAACGTGAAAGATCTTGAGGCATTATTAATCGAAATGGAACCAATCGGTGGTATTGGGTTTATGGGAGCCGGCGTAGGTACCGATGCTAAAAACAGTAGCCGAAATGTAATTAATGTAGGTCCAGGCGGAGTAGGTTTGCCAGACAGAGATTATTACGTATCTGAAGATGCCGACTCTAAAGAAAAACGTGCAAAATACGTGCTTCACGTTGCTAAAATGTTACAGTTTCTTGGCGATAAGCCAGCGGTAGCTCAAGCAAATGCTGAGAAAATTTTAGCGCTTGAAATCGCCATGTCTAGACCAAGGTTAGACAGAGTAGAGCGCAGAGACCGTCGTAAGTCATACAACCCAATGACTTTGGCGGAGTTGAGTAAATTAACACCATCAATAAACTGGAATACGTATTTTACTAAAATTGGTTTAACCAAAGTTGATACTGTAATTGTATCACAACCAAAATACATGGTGGCGCTTGAAACGATGTTGAAAGAAAACAAAGTTGACGAGTGGAAAGCTTACATGCGTTGGAGTTTATTGAACAGAGCTTCAAGCCAATTGTCTACCGATATTGAAAACGCCAACTTTGAGTTTTACGGGAAAACCTTAACGGGTGCGGTAAGCCAAAGACCACGTGATGAAAGAGCACTTCAAACAATCAATGGAACGGTTGGTGAAGCTTTAGGAAAATTATATGTAGAGAAAAAATTTCCAGCTGAGGCAAAAGCCAAAGCAGAAAAAATGATCAAAAATATCTTCCGTGCTTTCGAAAACAGAATCAATAATTTGTCTTGGATGTCTGCTGAAACTAAGGTTAGCGCCTTAGCTAAATTGAATAAATCCAGAATAAAAATTGGGTACCCTGACAAGTGGAAAGACTATTCTGCTTTGACCATTAAAAGTCCGCAAGAAGGCGGTAGCTATTTTACAAATGCTTTGAGCATGGCCAAATGGCGTTTTCAAGAAAACATTGCTGAGTTAAACAAACCAGTTGATAAAGAGCGTTGGGGCATGTCACCACAAACTGTAAATGCGTATTACAACCCATCAAACAATGAAATTGTTTTCCCAGCAGCTATCCTACAACCACCGTTTTACAATTATCAAGCTGATGAAGCTGTGAATTATGGCGGAATAGGTGGCGTTATTGGTCACGAAATTTCACATGGTTTTGACGATTCAGGATCGCGTTACAACGCTGACGGAAACTTAGTTGATTGGTGGACTGCTGACGATTTAAAACAATTCTCGGCTTTAACAGGAGCTTTGGCTGCACAGTACAGCGCATTGGAGCCAATTCCAGGGACTTTTGTAGATGGTAAATTTACATTGGGAGAAAATATTGGTGATTTAGGTGGTGTAAATGCGGCTTATGACGGTTTACAATTGTACTTGAAAGAAAACGGAAATCCAGGCTTGATTGATGGTTATACACCGGAGCAGCGTTTCTTCATTTCTTGGTCAACGATCTGGCGTTCTAAAATGCGTGATGAGGCTTTGAAAAACCAAGTAAAAACAGATCCGCACTCTCCAGGAATGTACCGTGCGTATGTGCCTTTGCAAAACATCGATACTTTTTATCAAGCTTTTGATATCAAAGAAAATGATGGTATGTTCATTGCACCTGAAAAGCGTGTAAGAATCTGGTAATTCAGTATCTAATAAATGCAAAACCCATTCGTGAAAGCGAATGGGTTTTTTTATGCCTAAAAATCAAATTTTAAGGAATGGAAAGGTGTTGTTTTTTAGGAGCAGCACTTTTTTGCTCCGTACCCTACTCGTCCCGCTGTACGCTATATTCCCGATAAATAAAAACTACGGCAAAAAAGCCTTGTTTTTCTAAATCGGGAGATGCCGCTTCCATCGGGGCTACGATAGTTCGTTTTATTTTCATTACAAAATCAGCAACTGGGATTTGTACAGACCTAACAGGTTTTAGAAACCTGTTAGGTGTCTTAGCTTTCGTACCTAAGCATGGCCTTCGTCGGATATTGTATCGTGTGATTGTAAGGTGCTTGGATTTAGTTAAGTAATGAAAACCGATAAGATCTTTATAGCCCTGATGGCAGCGAAAATCCTCTTGTGCCAGTCCCGAAACTTCGGGATGGCACAGGAGATTGTAGCGTACAGCAGGACAAAACGACTGGATAAGATGCATGCCTGCTCCTAAAATCAAGAATAAGTGTTGTAAATTATTGGTGGTTTTATTCTTTTGCGCGTGCTTTTCGCAAGGCGTAATTTACTAAATACAACCCAAATAAAGTTACGCTACCACCTATGGCAATGGCGGCATTTAGGGTTTCCCCAAAGATTATAGCGCCAAGCAATACGGCAATAATTGGGTTAATGTACGAGTAAACACTACTGATAGATGCCGGTAAATGTTGCAGCGCATAAATAAAGGCAATAAAAGTAAGTACCGATCCAAAAATAACCAAATACGCAATAGACCACCATGAAATTGCTGGTATCTCATGCAATGGGACCGATATTCCTGCTGCACCCGTATAAGCAAAAACTAAAATACTAGACAATAACATTTGGATTCCTAAACTAAAGTACGGATTGAAACTAGCTGCTTTCTGTTTCGTATACAAGGTTCCAAAAGCCCATGTTAAAGTGGAAATGATGGAGATTATGATACCAAATTTAAAATCGGGAATTAAAAAATCTTCTAAGTGATCATAAAAAATGACGCATACGCCACTAAAACTAATTATTAAACCTAGAATAGAAAACTTAGACAAGCGCTCTCCTTGAAAGAAAGAGATAATGACAATCCATAATGGGACACACGCCCCAATAATGGCACCAAGACCACTGCTGATGTACTTCACGCCCCATGTGCTTAATGCATTGCTCAAAACAAAGTTTAAAAAGCTCAGGATGATGATGGTTTTCCATTGTTTTCCCTTGGGCCATGGCGTTTTTTTGAACAAGAAATAAGAAATATAAAGGAATCCTCCCAAAAACTGCCTTATGGCTACTAGTTGCAGGGCGGGCATGTGTTTTACGCCTTCTTTTGAGGCTATCCAGGTAGTCCCCCAAAAAAAACTGATCCAACATAAGGCCAAAATGGGCAATCCAATAGCGTTTACTCTTGACGAAAAAGCGTTCTTAATTTTAGTTTTCACATTATAAATTTGGTTGTGCAAAAGTATACTTTAAAACCGATTCGGTTTTAGAACTTGAAATAGTTTTTCCAGAAATTAGACCTTGTTGATCAAATTTTGGCAAAGCCAAATCATAGTCTACAGCTTTTTGAGTGTAATAGTCCTTTCTGCTAGGATGATATGGTGTAACTGCATTAAAGGTTTCATCCCAAACCTGTTGTGACAAAATAGCGTTGATAATCCCTATGCAATCCTCTTGATGAATTAAGTTTATGGGAGCATCTGGGTTTTCTAAATTTTCTCTGCCCGCTAGGAATTTTATGGGATGACGATCAGCACCAATGAGGCCTCCAAAACGAATTATGGTAGTTTTAAAATCAATAGAACTTTGTAAAAGTTGTTCGGTTGCCAGCAATTGCTTGCCGCTTTCTGTGTCTGGATGTGCAATAGTTTCTTCAGTGACCAGTGTGTTTTGGTCCCCGTAAACCGAGGTAGAACTAATAAAAAGAACGTTTTTTATAGCAGCTTTTTCAATATAAGGAATTAGATTTCTAATTTTAGAAACAAAATTTTCGGTTCCAGCTCCTCTAAGCTTAGGAGGAATATCTAGTATTAAAGTAGAACAATCTTGCAGTAAACCAGCAATGTCACCAGATATAGAATGCACATGGAGCGATATTAAAAAAGGATTTATTCCAGCATCTGCCAGAATTTGTAATTTCTCTGCGGATGTTGTTGATCCATTTATCTCATAGTTTTTTTTCGATAAGGCTTTCGCCAAAGGTAAACCGAGCCAGCCGCAACCTAAAATGCTAATTTTTGCCATGATTTTGTGCTTACTTTATTGTTAAGCTGTCTTGTAAGGATTGTTTTTTGTATCGGCTGTAGCCAATAGGTGTTTTGAGTTTCACCGGCGGAACTACAACAACAGGACTAGGTTTTATTTTTTGTCTAATGACAACTGCATCATTCAATACAAAAGGTGTAGGCATCATCCGGTTCTCTCTTTTTGCTAGTTCAAATAATGGGTTTGTGGTTAAATCAAAAGAGCTTTCTAGCAATTCCATATCAAATTTATTTCCAGATTCTATCTCAAATTGCAGTACTAGCGGAGCATTGTTTACTACATAATAGCTAACAATTTTTTTGCCTTTTCGTTCGTAATTTCCTTTTTTGTGATCGACTGCTGTTGTTCCATTAGCTATAAAGTTCTTGATTTTCATACCTTCATTGGCAAACACATCGTAGCGGTTTACATTTCTATTTGGAGCTATTTGGATTTTTAAATACCTTTTGGCACCAATAGTTCTATCATAAATAAAAGTAACTGTAGGTGGAGCAATTTTTTTTACGGGAGCAGTAGCCGTGTATGTGAAACCAGAGTTGTATTTACTAAATAATGGAAGTTCATTAAGTGTTGAAGCTATTTCTGGATTATTGCCCAAATACGTTTTGGTCCACGAGTCAAGATTGCTGTCATAAGTGGCCCATTTAGCTGTTTTTTTATCAGAATCATATACATAAAGTAAACTGTTTGATTTGGCTTTGCCAAATTCATAACCAGAATCATAATGTGCTTTGGCAAAAAAACCAACAGATACCATCAGAAATACTGCAGCCCAAATTCCTTTTTTGGCGTAAGTCCCAAAAACAAAATAAAGAATACCTACCGCTAATACGGTTAACACTGCACTGCCAAAAAGTACTTTTAATCCCAATCCCACCGGAAACATTTGGATAAAAGGAGTAATGATCAATAAAGCTGGAATACTCAATAGTAAGTTGACTGTTTTATTAGATTTTTGAGTAAGAACAAATATTCCAAAAACGAGCAGTCCAAAACAAACAGGAACTATTAAAAATCCTGCACCTGGTAAGTATACCGCTAGTAAACCATTTATAATAATCCATAGTGTAAGTGGTGCTACATAATGACTCATGGTGATTTTAGTACTTGAAAACCGTGCATAAAACGCCATGGTTATAGCCATTGATAGGCAAACAAATGCAGCAATGTATTCATGACCGTTATACGTAAATCCGTTAAGCAAATCGTTGTATTGAGGATAGAATATTAGGAGAAGTTTCCAACCTAAAAAGGTAACAAGTCCTGCTGTAAGCAGCGATCCAAAAAGAGGAATAAATCCTTTGCTAATATCTTGAAATGTTAATAGATGTTTAGCCCTTCCTATGAATATAAAAAATACCAGCATCACAAAACAACCTATGACCACTGGTATAGTCCAGCTAAATGGGTAATAAACAAAAGTGTAAGGCAAACTAAAATAAACAAAATCCTCTTGAGATACTGGTTTGTTTAAATTTGTATTGGAAAAATGTTTTAGCAAAGGCATCAAATACGTACCTTGGTGGGCAAGCGTGTTTATATCAAGATGGGCAGTGTCATCTTGAGCTGTGTGGTAATTGTAATGATCGTCTATAAAAGCAAAATTGTACCCTTGTATGTTTCCTTGTTCTCTAAACACAGTCAAATCAGTATCGTTAGGTAACATTTTATAAATGCTGTACATTAAAGAGTTTGATACTGGAAATGTGGTTTTGGCCTCGGCAAATTCTTTTACTAATGAAGCATTGCCAGCATTGGTTTCCATGAGTATATAACTTGGTCCTGATGTACCTCTTGCTTCAAAGTTTAAAACGACTCCTATATCTTTGGCCCATTTATGTTGGTTTACAAAAAGTGCAGCGCCGTTAAGCCCTAATTCTTCTCCATCAGAAAACATGATGATGATGTCGTTTTTATGAGGTGTTTTGGTATACAAAAAAGCTCTAATTCCTTCAATAATAGTTGCTACTCCTGATCCGGCATCACTAGCGCCTGGGGAGTAAGAATGTGGTGCACTATCATAATGAGAAAGCAGCAAGAGAGCTTTAGAGTTTGAAGAGCCTTTTATTCGTGCTAAAACATTTTTAGAATATACAAGATTTCCCCAATCACTTAGTGTATAACCTTCTTGAATGGTGGTTTCTAGACCTAAACTTTCAAGCTCTTGTTGCAAATAATTGGCAACTATTTCATGGTTTTTGGATCCTACATAATGCGGTTTTTGAGCGATAGCTTTTACTTGTTCAAAAGCCCGTGTTGCAGAAAAATCAACTAGTGATGTGTCCTTGTTTGAAGTAAATTGCGGCATCATTGTGTAGTATAGTGCCGCAAGTACTATAAGAATAAAAACACTCATGTAAATTGAAGAAAAATCTTTTTTCATTTTTGGTTAATAGGTTTTGGGGTTGTGGTATTTAGATGTCTTTTTTGACAAGCATATAAAAATCATTGTCTAAGACCATGTATCCTTGGTCATATAAAAAATAATAAGTGTTGCCCGTTTTTGTATTAAGAATATTGGTAAAGTATTCAAAATCAAAACCTTTACTTGCGAGTTTTGAACGTGTAGTTTTAGATTTTCCTTCGGTATTTAGTTCTGATAAAATGCGATAGTTTTTGCGCAACCTGTTGTTGATGTTGCGCATGTAATTGGTACTATCCTTGTTTATTTTATTATTGTAAGCATTGCGACAACCATCACTACAAAATTTCTTGTCCTCGCGTCCCACAATTTTTTCTCCGCATTCTAAACAGGTTTTATTCATGGATTTATTTTTTTGATGTCGTATAAGTCAGTTCTACGGTCTTTAAGGATGCGAACACTGCCGTGCTCATGCAATTCTTTTAGCAAATCTAAGTCTACATCTACAATAAGGGTCATTTCGGTATTTGGTGTCGCTTCGGCTTTGATTCCGTTACTAGGAAAAGCAAAGTCTGAAGGAGTAAAAACGGCCGATTGTGCGTATTGAATATCCATATTATTCACTTTAGGCAAATTCCCTACACAACCTGCAATGGCAACATAACATTCATTCTCTATAGCTCGTGCCTGCGCGCAATGCTTTACACGGGTGTAAGCGTTTTGTGTATCGGTTAAGAAAGGAACAAACAAGATGTTCATACCTTCATCAGCCATCAAGCGGGAGAGCTCTGGAAATTCCACATCATAGCAAATCATGATTCCTATTTTGCCACAATCTGTATCAAAGGTTTTAATGGTAGAGCCGCCCGTCATTCCCCAATGCTGTACTTCATTAAGTGTAACGTGGATTTTGGCATACATTTCAGAGGTTCCATCTCTTTTACACAAGAAACCAACATTATATAAAGTACCGTTATCCAGGTATGGCATACTACCCGTAATGATATTGATGTTATATGAAATAGCTAATTCTTGAAAGCGTTTGTGAATGGGATCAGTATGTTTGGCAAGTTCTCGGATGGCTTCGGCCTCAGATAAATGATTGTAATCGGCCATTAAAGGAGCCGTAAAAAGTTCTGGAAACAATGCAAAATCACTACCGTAACCGGATACAACATCTACAAAAAACTCACATTGTTCAAACAAGGCTTCAAGATTATTCAATTGGCGCATTTGCCATTGTACAAGTCCTAAACGGATTACGCTTTTTGCAAGATTGATTAATTTTGGGCTTTCGTCATAATAAATGTTGTTCCACTCCAGTAAAACAGCAAATTCTTTGCTATCTGTATCGCCTTCGAGATAATTTTTCATGACCCGGATTACGTGAAAATCATTGCTTAATTGAAAAGAAAGTACTGAGTCGTGCATTTCTTTTCTTTTTACTTTATCAATATAATCTTTTGGACTAAGTGTGTCGGCGTGTTTTCCGTAATTAGGTATTCGCCCTGCAAAGACAATAGCTTTTAGATTCAATTGTTCGCACAGCTCTTTTCGGGCGTCATAAAGTCTTCTTCCCAGTCTGAGACCTCTGTAATTGGGGTGAATAAAAACATCTATTCCGTATAAAATATCGCTTTTCTGATTGTGGGTTGAAAAGGTATATTTTCCGGTAATGTCTGAGTAGTTATGATTTTTATCGACTAAATTTTCATCAACGATAAGGGATAATGCAGAGCCAACAACTTTACCGTCAACCAAAATCACGAGCTGACCTTCTGGGAAAATACTCAATAATTTCTCGATGTGATGTTCTCGCCAGTAAGAACCCGTCATTTCTGGATAGGACTCTACCATAGATTTTTTAAGTTCTTTGTAGTCGTCAAATTTTAGATTTCGTAATTCTACTTTGTTAATTTTGGCCTGCATAATAAATTGATTTACAACAAATATAACTTTTTTTTTAACATTTACAAACGGTTACAAATAGTTACAACCGAAAGTAAATAGTTAGCAACCGATTCTTGTTTTGAAACTGTCGCATCTTTGCCCTGTTGATTCGAATGAACGTTTTGACAAATAAACATACACACCAATAATTAAATTTACACGCCATGAAAAACAGAGTACAATTAATCGGAAGAGTAGGTCAAGATCCAGAAGTTAAAACACTTGAAGGAGGAAAAAAATTAGCCACCGTGAGCATCGCTACAAATGATGTGTATTACAAAGAAAACGGAGACAAGGTAGAGCAAACAGAGTGGCACCGAGTTACCGCTTGGGGTAAAACTGCCGAGATTATTGAAAAGTTTGTTACCAAAGGCAGAGAAATTGGGATTGAAGCAAAATTATCCCACAGAACTTACGAGGATAAAAACGGTGAAAAGCGCTATATTACTGAAATAGTAGCTAGTGAAGTATTACTTTTAGGGAAATAGTATTCTTAATATTTAATAAAAAGCACGGATCTCATAATTGAGGTCCGTGCTTTTTTTGCTTTAAAGTGAAATATTGAAAACAGAATATTGAAAGAGGTGTTTGCTTTTTTGTAGTGCGTTTAAAAAATATCTTTCGCCACTCGATAGGTATTGGCATGGGCTTCAATAATGGTTTTTATATCGGGAGAGTAGCCGCCACCCATTGAAACTTGTACTGGAATTTGGTATTTGGAACACAATTCAAAAACCAATTCATCTCGTTTTTTACAACCATCAAGGGTGCAGCCTAATTTTCCTAGTTTATCTGTGGCCAAAATATCGACACCCGCCAAATAAAATATGAAATCAGGTTTTTGCGTTTCTATCAATTGCGGAATTACAGTTGCAAGGGTTTGCAAGAACACCGCATCGGATGTTTCATCGTCAAATGCAATGTCTAAATCTGACGTTTCTTTCTTGAACGGATAATTTGTCTTGCCATGTGTAGAAAACGTAAATACTTTTGAATTGTTTTGAAAAATCTCAGCAGTTCCGTTACCCTGATGTACATCTAAATCAATGATTAAAATCTTTTTGGCGAGTTTAGTGTCCAATAAAAATTGTGCTGCAATGGCTTGGTCGTTTAATAAACAAAATGCTTCGCCATGATCCGTGTAAGCGTGGTGCGTGCCTCCTGCAATATTGAATGAGACTTTCGTGTCAAATGATTTTTGTGCGCCAAAAATAGTTCCTTGTGCAATGATGAGTTCACGTTCTACTAGTTCTCTGGAGAGGGGAAAACCAATTTTACGAACTGCTTTTGCGTTTAAAGTGAGTTCTAATAAATCTGTGACATATTCTTTTTGATGAATAGCTAAAACGGGAGCTAAATCGCAAATTTCGGGTTTATAGAAGTCAGTTGGCAATGCGGTTCCTTCATGCAATAATTGTTGTGGAAGCAGTTCGTATTTAAGCATGGGAAATCGATGCCCTTCTGGCAATGGATGCTGGTAAATAGGATGAAATGCTATTGGGAACATGGCGGAAAATGACTTTTAGTTAAATGTATTAAACTCAAGCGATGCTTAGCTTATTGGTTCATCAATTCTTGAAAGTAATCTACAAATTGGCCAAGATGTAAACCGTCGATTAATCCGTGGTGAACGTGTATGGACATGGGCATGGTTTTTTTTTCATTGCTGTCAATTGTCATTTTTCCAAAGGAGATTTTTGGACAACTGTCAGGAAAACTAAAACTTCTAGCATGTGATAAAGAAGTAAAATCCAACCAAGGAACCGCCGAGAAATGGATAACATTATCATCATTAAAAGTCCGGGTAAAAAGTCCAGTGGTGGTTTGAATACGTTCAATTTCTGTTGCGGTACTGGTTTCAAAAACAGTATAATCTGGGTCGAATTCAATCAAAGAAAAGCCAAAAGTCCCGTCCTCTCTACCTATTGTTGCTGATGCATTGATGTGATTGTGTATTACAACGGTTTCCCCGTCAATGCGATATCTGAAAGGTTCTATGGCATTTACAGCCATAAGTGTTTTGTGAAGGTAGTAGCTAAAAAAGGAGGTGTTTAGCATTTTAGCTTTGGCGTAAGCCAGTGAACAATCAATTTGTACAGTTGCTCCAAAAAAGGGCTCTTCAAATTGTTTAAAAAATTGAAAATGTTCTTTACGCGCCCAATTATCGATGTCTAAAAGTTGTTTCAAAGGGAATGGAATTAATTTATTTTTCAAAAGTATTGCTAATTTTTAATTCAGCCATGCACTTCTAATTTCTTTGATTGTTAAATATAAAAAAAGCCCTAAAAGAATTTCCTTTAGGGCTTTTAAGCAATTATAAGTGGAGAATTATTTTACTCTGAAAGTAACTCTTCTTACTAATTTTCTAGCTGCATCTGAATCTTTTGCTACTGAAGCATCTTCACCAGCTGCAACAACGTTCAATCTTGAAGCATCAACATTAGCTTTAACTAAAACGTCTTTTACGCTGTTAGCTCTTGCTGTAGATAATTTATCATTGTACTCAGTTCTTCCTAACTCGTCAGCATGACCAATAATGTCAACTGATGCAGATGGGTTGTTTCTTAAGTAAGTCAAGATAAAATCAATTCCTTCAGTAGAAACGTTTGTTGGAGTAGATTTATTATAATCAAAATAAGTACTTACGTAACCTTCGTTGATTAAGTTTTTGATTAATGTACTGTTGTTTACGATAGCTGATTTATCAGTATTGTTTCCGTAAGTTTTCAATAAATAGCTTTCTAATTCGTCAGGAACATTGTTGTTGTTCAAGTCAATAGATTTACCTTTAGTATCAACCATTACACCACCAATAGTGTTAGGCTCTTGATCTAAATAATCAGCAACACCATCTTTATCTGTATCTAACATAGAAGTTTCGATATCAGCAATTTTTTGCTTTAATTTGTCAATTTCGCTGTTGTTATCAAGTACCCAGTCAGCATGTTTTTCATTTTTACCTAAGTAAACTGTTAAACCTACAGTACCGTTAAACATCAATCCAGAGAATCCTCTTGCGTTTGAAGTTGAAGAAGCATCAAAAGTTGCATCTTGTGCAGCATTAAGGATAGTTGTAAAATCACCTGTAAGAGCAATTCTGTTAGATAATTTAATTTGACCTGTAACACCTGCCATAAAATTACCCATTCTGTCTTTTAAAGCAGAATTTTGATCTTCTAATTGTGCTAAACCAAAACCAGCATGTCCTAATAAACCTATTGTATTAGTCCAAGTTTCAAAGCTCATAATTCTACCTAAGTTTGCTACTGCTTGAAGATTAGCTCTGTAGTATTTTGTATCAAAATTAGCAGAGTTACTTTTTCCTTCAAAACTGTTGTATCCAAAATCAGCTTTCAAACCAAATTTATTGTTAAACATGTAACGTACACCTAGATCTGCAACATAAGGGCTTGGAGTTGAAGTGAAGTAACCTGATCCTAATGGTCTTTGTGGTTTGTTAACACCACCAGCTAATTCAATAGACCATTTGTTGTAATCTGTATTTTTTACTTCTTTAGTTTCAGTTTGAGCATTTACAGAAGAAACTGCACCTGCAAAAACTAATGCAAACATTAAATTTTTCATTATTTTGTGATTTTTAAATTCTGTGCAAATTTACAACATATATTTAAATGAGAAATTTCAATCAGTTAATTATACAATATTTACTTTTAATTCTATAAATTGCGGGGTATCTTGAGAAATCAGCAAAAATTTAGCTTTAAATTTTTAGCATGTTTTTTTATTTAACTCGAAAAAAAGGAATCAATAAGCTAAAACAAAGGGTTGTTAATTTAAAATATGGATATTTTAACACTTACAAAGCTATGAATTCTAAGATATCGGTAAGTTTTTCAATGGTTTTAAAGTTTTCATGCACTACTTGATGATCAATTTTTTCATGTGCCCAAGTAGTGTGAAAGGGAATATGAACGGCATATCCGCCTATGGCCAAAACAGGCAAAACATCCGATTTTAAGGAATTGCCTATCATGAAAAATTCAGAAGGTTGAATGTCTAATCGATGAATCAAGTCGGTGTAATCAATTTCCTGCTTGTCTGACATCACCTCAATATGATGAAAATAATGACCTAAACCTGAATTGTGTAGTTTACGGCGCTGGTCTAATAAATCGCCCTTTGTGGCCACCACTAGTTTGTATTTTCCGTGTAGTGCTTGCAAAGTTTCTTCTACGCCCTCTAAAAGTTCAATAGGTTTCTCTAAAAGTTCTTTGCCGTACTGAATGATTTTTTCAATAATTTCAATCGGAATCGTTTTGTTCGAAATTTTCATTGCAGCCTCAATCATCGAAAGGATGTACCCTTTGATACCATAACCATACAATTTCAAATTGGCTATTTCTACCTTAAATAATTCCTGCGAAAGTCCTTGATGTGATAAATAATCACTCATCAGGGCACAAAATTTCTCTTCGGTTTCTAGAAAATAGGTTTCGTTGATGAATAAGGTGTCATCTGCATCGAAGGCAATTACTTTTAGGTTCATTGTTAATTGTGTAATACCACAGATTCGCAGCTTTAATTAATGAATCTGCGAATCTGTGGTTATTTTTTTAATTGATTGTTTCTCCATTCTCTACACCATCCGTATCAGGATTTCAAAAAACATTAATCATTGAATTTTCTAAAAATATATTCTTTTGTTGTATTGTCATAATAGCCTAAATAATAAGCATCAGTTTTAAACAGTGTTTGTGATGAAACATCTTTATATTCATCAAAGAAAGTTCTTATTTTATCAAATGCTAAAGGCTTTAAATCACCTTTGATATGATTTCCTTCTTTGTCAAATAATCCGTCTGTCTTTACCACTTTTCTATTGGCATAAGAGTTGAAATTTTCTATAACGGGATTGTAAACTGCTACAGAGAAAAGGACTCCCATTGAGCCAAATTGCCCCATGCCAATGCCAAAGCCACCTGCGGACTGTTGAGCTGGAGACACACCTCCATAAGTAATTAAAGTGTTTTGACCTAAAGAGTAGATACTTAAACCCAAATAAAGATTGTTAATTTTTCGAATGAATTGAGAAGAATTTTCTAAAACTCTCTTTCCTCCAAAATCTCCACCTTCTAGTTGTACCTCCGAATTTTTAAAATATATGGGTTCAGATGATGTAGCAGAATGTTCTTTTAAAATGTTTCCTTCTAAGTCATTCACAGTAAGATATAATAATTTAGATGAGCTTTTTAATTGATACAACTTATTATCAAAATAAAAGGAGTTCGAGCTTAAATACATACGATCTTCTTGAATATCGTGTGTTTTTATTTTCTTTTCGGAAACCTTAAAATCTTTTAAGTCAATGGTTATAATCTGTGTAAACTCAATATTTGTATCAAGTGTTATTAGGATTTTATTGTTTTGGAAATAGCATTTTCTTTTTTTGGCACTATCAGTTAATGAGGTAGGATTCTCAACTGCAATATTTTGTAAAGAGAAAGGCGCTTCAAAAGGAAGTAAGTTCTCACCTAGCACTTCAGATAGGGTTGAAGGCATATACTCTGAATTATATAGGGTGATCGCGTCTAAATTTATTTTTTTTTCTATGTACTCGCCTTCTTTGTCAAAAATGTAGAGTTTCAAATCATTACTTTTTTTTACAACAGTCAATAAGTAAAAGAAATCTTTGTCACTAAATTTTTGTAAAATTTTCTCGTCTTTCAATGCAAGAGAATGTTGCTTTGTCGAGGTTTTACGGTTCTTGAAATCATATACCTCCGTAAGTATTTCCTTGTAATTGTTTGATGACCAAAAAAGCGCATTGTTTTCTTGATTTGTAGTGTAACCAATCATTTGAGAATATGTTTTAGTATCGGGTCTTTCAGACGAAATACTATCCACAATTTGCATTTTTTCATCAAGTTGAAGGGCTTTTACTTTTGTTTTATCGCTAATAAATAAATTGATTTTCTTAGTGTCATAATTAACAGTTTGAAAAACATCACGGTTTTTTTTTAAGTCAATAGGTATAGACGATACTTTTTCTTGAGAGAAAGAAATGAAATTACTCAAAATTAAAGTTGCAAGAATTGTTTTTCTAAACATTTTTAGTAGTCTTGATTTTTTTAAATGTACTTTTTAAACTCGTGTTTTAAATTAAATTATTTTACCACAGATTCGCAGCTTTAATTAATGAATCTGCGAATCTGTGGTTATTTTTTTAATTGATTGTTTCTCCATTCTCTACACCATCCGTGTCTGGATTTACAAACACTAGTTTTCCTTCGGTATTTGTAGTCATCAAAATCATACCTTGACTTTCTACGCCACGTAAGTTTCTTGGTGCCAAGTTTACTAAAACAGTTACGCGTTTCCCAATGATATCTTCTGGTTTAAAACTTTCGGCAATTCCCGAAACTATCGTTCGAATATCAATTCCAGTATCTACCTTTAAAATCAAAAGTTTATTGGCTTTTGGCATTTTTTCTGCCTCTAAAATGGTTCCTGTGCGGATATCCATTTTGGCAAAATCCTCAAATTGAATAAGTTCTTTTTGTGGTTCAGCTACTTTATTCTCGGCTTTGTTAGCCGTTTTGGTTGCTTCTAGTTTATCTATTTGTTTTTGAATTTCTTCATCTTCAATTTTCGAAAACAGTAATTCGGCTTGACCAATTTGGTGACCAGCGGGTAATAAATTCCAATCTTCAAATTCCAAATTCCAATTGTTGATGTTGATGTTCAACATTCTTGACAATTTTACAGAAGTAAAAGGCAAGAACGGCTCACAAAGCGAACCCAAAGCAGCAGCAATTTGTAAGGCCACATACATTTGAGTTTTTGTACGTTCTTCATCAGTTTTAATCATCTTCCAAGGCTCTTCATCGGCCAAATATTTATTTCCGAGTCGTGCCACATTTATCATTTCGCCAAGCGCTTCTCTAAATCTATATCTTTCGATAGAACTTGAAATTACTGATGGATAGGCTTTCAATTCAGCCAAAGTTTGTTCGTCTACCTCAGATAATTCATTAGGTGTAGGAACAATTCCGTCGTAATATTTATTGGTTAAAACTACCACACGATTAATGAAATTTCCAAAAATCGCCACTAGTTCATTGTTATTTCTAGCTTGAAAATCTTTCCAAGTAAAATCATTATCCTTCGTTTCTGGAGCATTTGATGTTAAGGCATAACGCAATACATCTTGCTGATTTGGGAACTCTTCTAAGTATTCGTGCAACCAAACGGCCCAGTTTTTAGACGTAGATAATTTATTGCCCTCTAAGTTCAAGAACTCATTGGCAGGAACATTATCTGGTAAGATATAACTTCCTTCGGCTTTTAGCATTGCCGGGAAAATGACGCAATGAAATACAATATTGTCTTTCCCAATAAAGTGAACCAGTTTTGTGTCTTGATCTTTCCAGTACGGTTCCCAATCTTTTCCTTCGCGCAAAGCCCATTCTTTCGTAGCCGATATGTATCCAATAGGAGCATCAAACCATACGTATAATTTTTTACCTTCGGCGCCTTCAACAGGAACATCAATTCCCCAATCTAGGTCACGCGTTACCGCACGAGGTTCTAATCCGCCGTCAATCCATGACTTTACTTGCCCATACACATTTGGTTTCCAGTCATTTTTATGTCCTACCAGAATCCATTCTTTCAAGAAATCTTCGTAGCGATCCAAAGGCAAAAACCAGTGTTTCGTTGATTTCATGATAGGAGTTTCGCCTGTAATGGTTGATTTTGGATTAATCAAATCGGTAGCATTCAGCGTAGAACCACATTTTTCGCACTGATCGCCGTACGCTTCTTCATTGCCACATTTTGGGCAAGTTCCCATTACAAAACGATCTGCTAAAAACTGATCTGCTTTAGCATCATACAATTGTTCGGTTACTTCTTCAATAAAATCGCCTTGTTCATACAATTTTTTGAAAAATTCCGAAGCCGTATCATGATGAATTTTAGCCGAAGTTCTTGAATAATTATCAAATGAAATTCCAAAATCAGAAAACGATTTACGGATAATTCCATCATATTTATCAATTACTTGCTGAGGCGTAATACCTTCTTTTTTAGCTTTCATCGAAATCGCCACGCCGTGTTCGTCGCTTCCGCAAACAAACAAAACGTCTCTTCCCTGCAATCTTAAATATCTAGAATAAATGTCTGATGGCACGTAAACACCCGCCAAATGGCCTATGTGAATGGGTCCGTTTGTATACGGCAATGCCGCTGTAATCGTATATCTTTTTGGATTCTGTATCATGTGTTACTAGTATTGTTTTTTTATTTGTCACATGTAATTCGCCTAGAAAAAGGGATGTATCACCCATTTTATGCATCGCTCCTTTCATGATTCCATTTTATTGAGTGCAAAAATAAGCAATAGAATTTTATTTGAAGCTATTTAGCGCCGTTGAATCTGTCATGTCCTTGTATCCGTTTCAAACAAAATTCATTGAGCTCCACTGTCTAAATAACCAAAGTTGAAGTAATCCTTTTTTAGTGCTGTAAATGGAAATAAAATTTAGGTCGAAAATGAATTGAATTATGCTAGTCTTTTTGTCTTTAGTTTTTTGTCAGTTACAGTATTGCAATTTATTCATAATAGTTTGTAAAGGTTCCATCAAAAAACTATTTGTATCAAATGGTTTGCAAATAAAATAAATAGTATTTTTACACCTGAAATAGATTATACGATCATTAATATTTGATAATTTAAAACATGAAAAAAGCATTTATAGTAGCTCTTACATTTATTTACGCTTCGATTTATTCGCAAACCAATAGAGAAATTTCAAGAGATTGGACCTCTTTTAATCAAACAATAGATGTTCAAACAGCTACTCCAAAAAAGTTCAAGGTAATAGCTTATGTAAAAGTAGACACTCAAGATTCACATGCTTGGGCTGGTGTATGGGCTAGAGTAGATACAAAAGAGGATAAAATGGGTTTTTTCGATAATATGAGCGATAGGTCCATAAAACTTAATCAATGGCAATCTTATTCCGTAGAGGGAACCATTGATTCCAACTCAAAATCGCTAAGTTTTGGTGGCTTGTGTTCATATAATGGAAAATTCTATTTTGACAAGTTTGAATTGTTCATCGAGAATGATAAAGGAGTTTTAACAGCGGTGCAAATTCCTAATGCTAGTTTTGAGATGCAAACAAAGAATAATGAAATTCCAAAATGGAATTTAGGTACTAGAAACAATCAAAATATTAAGGTTAAAGAGTATAAAATCAGTTCTGAACCAGATAAGAAAGATGGTGTTGCCAGTTTACTAATTGAAGGTAGCGGTATTAAATTTATAGAATCGGGAAAAATAGGTGGCGTTGAGGGTGCTTCTCCTCAAATTGGGGCTATGATATCCATGTTGGAGGATTTAAAAAACCGAGTAGAAAATACAGTAAAAAATATGAGTAAATATGAAGTAGATTATTTACTAGATAAGGATGCAAATAGAATAGGAGCTTTAGTAATGCATTTGGCTGCAGCTGAGGCCTATTATCAGGTTTTTACATTTGAAAATAGGGAGTTTAATGCAGAAGAAGAGAAAAAGTGGGGCGCAGCATTAGCTTTGGATCAAGGGGGTAGAGATGATTTCAAAGGCAATGATATTCAATATTATCTTGATATTTATAATGAGGTAAGAGCAAAGACTATTAGTGAATTAAAAAAGAAAGACGATGCTTGGTTTGCTGAGGTACAAAAAAAATATGGAATTAGTAATCAATATTGTTGGTTTCACGTCATGGAGCATCAATCTAGCCACTTGGGTCAAATTTTATTTTTGAAAAAACGTATAAAGCCAGAACTAGAATTAAAACTAGACAGTAAGATTAAAAATTAAAGTTTTTTTGTTTTTAATGCCCTACATGAAGATTTTAATACATAAGGTTTTTAGCTGAATCAAAATAATATAAAACCATGCCAAAAGGACCCGAAAAAAACACTAAAAACAAAGCGTTGCACACCAAACTCCTCAATAGGAAAAAGGCAAAATTGCAAGAAGAGAAAGCATCAAAAGCAGCACGCTTGAAGGCATTGGTAACCAAAATGAATCAGAAAAAGAACAATAATGAATCTGATGTGAGTTAAATGCTGACGCTAAAAAATTTGTGTTAATCTTTGGCTAAAATAAATATTTCGATTCCTCAATCTTTTACCCGAAATTTGCAACCTATAATATAAAACGCAACTCAAATGGAATTCGGAAAAATTATCATCTCAGAAAACGCTGCTCAAAGTGAAAACCCACAAGACATTATTAACTCAAACATTTCAGTAATCAACTTAATGCGTGAGGAAAAAATCGATGACGATTTGATTCACGAAGATGCGTTGATGAGTTATTATTTGGATTTTTACGTAGCGCAACATGTTGATGGAAATTTTGCGCAATTTGTGCACCGCTCCGGATGGAACAAGGAATTAAACGAACTTATTGAAGAAGGTTTGGCTTTGATTGAAGCACCTAAACATCTAGAATTATTCCAGCAACAGTCTAAAAAAGTGGGTTTAATGAGTAGTGTGAAACTCAATAAATTTTTACAAGGAAAATTAGAAGGAGTTAATCCCACTAGAGACGCCCTCAATACTGATGCTTTTTTCGAAATAGAAGAAAATATAGTAGAACTTAATGCTGCTTTTTTAATGTCTCACCCAGATCTTGAAGTGCTTTCTATAGATGATATGTTTGCAACTCTTGAAGATTTTGTAGGTCACGAGATTAAAAGGGAGTAATTATTTTCATAGAAAAAACACAAAGGCACGCGGGGTCTTTTAAAGTAGAACGTATCGAATCTCTTTGTTTTACCTTTGTATTAAGTTAAAGTTCTATTCTTAATCTATCAAGAAACAATCACTTTGGTGTGGAATTTAAAGTTGTTATATTCTATTTCCAAAATGTAGATTCCAGATGCCAAGATATTATTTGGTGAAAATGTTAAGGTATTACTGTTTACTCTGAACGATTTTTGGAATATTTTTGTTCCTTGAATCGTAAACAACTGGACATTTATGAAATCATTTAAGCTCTCTTTAAAATTTATATTGATAGTATTGTTTGTAATTGGATTGGGATAAACAACAAAAAAGTGCTCATTGTCATAAGAAACGGTATCTAAAGTTGCGGTTTTAAATAGGGCTAATTTTGTAAAAGTGCCACCCAAAACTTCCGCAGTTTGTGCTTCACTCATACACAGCCAATCTTGCATAATCGAAGAATAAATTTGTCTAAAGTCAAATTGCATCGCAACCTGGTCTGAAACGGTTGGGTTTAAAGGTATGTTTGGTGAGCTGCCTATCATACCTGAAACTGGATTTTGAGCAGTTATGGCACTAGATCCAGTATTCAAGGCGGCTCCAAAGAAAATTACAGGTGCTCCAGCTCCATGATCGGTACCAAGGCTTCCGTTGCTTTTAATTCTTCGACCAAATTCACTAAAAGTCATTCCTGTTACTAAATTTGATTTCCCCATCAACTCTAAATCTTGTTGAAATGCATGTATTGCCTGCGATAAAATACTGAGATTCGTAGCATGAGCACCTTTGGTCTTATCAACAACATCCACTTGACCACTGTGTAAATCAGATGTGTTAGGGTGATTGACAATGTAAATAGGGGTTTGTAGTCCGCCATTGATTAATTTGGCAACAATTTTTAATTGATCACCTAGTTTATTAGCACTAGGATATGTTGCGGTTTGTGACTGCGCGGTGTTAAAAGCAGTTTGTATAGCAGTGCGGTATACATTGCTTTGGTCTTTCATTAAACGTAAAAAAGTCAACTCTGTTCCGTAGTCAGAATTAGGTGCGGGATCAGTAATTTGATTGATGACGTTCAAAAGTGTATTGGGATCCGGAGCATTATATCCCATGTTAATAGTAGGTCCTTGTAAAGAAAAAGGCAAAGTAGAACCTATTTGAATAGCCAATGGATCAGGCATGTCACTATTAGGATAACCAAGAGGGAAATTAGGATATATGCTATCTAGTGATCGTCCTAGCCAGCCACTATCAAGGGTTTGATTGCTATTAGAAGCTGTAAACCAAATATCAGTTGCTCTAAAATGACTGAAACTTGGATTGGGATAGGAAACCCCTTGAACTATCATTAATTTCCCATTATCATGCAAAGTTTTCATTTCAGACATTGCAGGATGTAGGCCAGTAGTAGTATTATTAGCCAGTGGCAGAACAGAACTTTGGTTCATCAATATATTGGAACGTGCGTTATTTAAATTTGTCCATTTATCTAAAGGGAAAACGGTATTTAATCCATCGTTACCACCGTTCATTTGAATGATAACCAAAATTTTACCGCAATTTACCGCTGCATTTGCCAAAACATCTAGTGCATTACTTTCAATTGAAGCTGATGCCATTACAGGAATTCCATTCAAAGCTAAGGGGATGGAGGCTAATGCACTTGTTTTTATAAAACTTCTTCTTTTCATAACTTCAAAAAATTACATTAATTGGTATTCAGCAAGTTGAGTAAGAGTCACAAGTAAGGATTTAAGTCGTGATTTCACACTATTTTTGTTAGTTGTATTTGATGTGTTATTGAGGTAAAGTGTCCACGCTGTGGTCCAGTAATCATTACTTGTTTGATTGGAAAGCAACGATTGTATTTTTATTTGCTCTTTTTGTGTACTACTAATATCAATGGGTAACAAGTATAGTATACATTCAGCAACTAATAAATCTGGATTAGCACAAATAGTAGGGCTAAATTGTTGAATAAAACCTATTAGATCTACCTCTATCCGGGTTGTGAGCGAGTTGTAAGTAAGATTGTAACCGTTGAAAATTCTATTTAAGAAATCGAACCTTTTTTGAGTGGTACTGGAATTGATCCAATATTCATGAAAAGACGGATTTTGATAAAAAGCAACCCAACCGGAAACATTTGGGATTTTGCCCATAGTTTGCTCTAAACCGCTTAAAACAGTATTGTTAAAGTAATTCCAAACTCTATATTGCGCTTCAAAATTAGTTGTGTCTGTCACCGTATAATTCAAGTTAAAAGTCCGTAAACTACCAATGACCAGATCAAAAGGTGATTTGATGTAAACGCCTCTATTGGCCATGTCATAAAAATGTTGGCTTTTGAATAGTTGGTTTAATACAGGTTCGATTTCCCAATTGTTAGCCACAAATGTTTGTGCTAATGGAATAATGATGTTTGATTCTATCGTGGCATCAATATCATAATAGATAAAATAGCGGTATAATCGGCGGCAAATATATTCTGAAACTACTCTTGATTTTGTGAAAATCATATCAATCAAAGCATCTAACTCTGAAGCGCCAGCATTGCTAATGACGGTATTGTTAAAAAAAGAGGAGAACTGCTTATTGCTCGTATCGTGAAAATTTGTGTCAAAATTAGTGCTTGGTGTTGCTGTATTTAAATTTACCACTCTCCATCCTGTTAAAACTTTTGCTGCTTGTATCACGTCAACTTCCGTATACTGGCTTAATGGGTCTTTTCCTAAAGTAAAAAGCTCCATGAGCTCTCGTGCAAAATTTTCATCGGGAGACGTTTTTGTATTGGCTTGATTGTTTAAATAGTACATCATAGCGGGCTGTGTAGCCATTTTTCTGATGAGTGTCTTGTAATTTCCAAGCGGATTATCTCGGAACATTTTTAGGTAGGAGTATAATATGCGACATGAATTACTTCCCGCGTGCGAAAATGGAGCACTGCGTACGGTTTCAAAATCTACTGGAATAAAATGATACCAAAACCATGTCATTTTTTCCTTAATAGTCAAATTTTGATTGCAAGCTAAACCAAAATTCCACTGTGATAAAGACTCAATTCTTCTCGAGTTAGTGGTATTGGTTCCCACAGGTAATGGGTCATTTGTCCAGTCAGCTCCATAGGGTAAGTTGCTCTCATCTGGCGAATAATTATTGTATGAATTTACGGGAGGCGCAGGAGCAGTAATGTTGATGTTCAACACGGCATTGACCGCATTTGTCATATTTAAGGCGAGTAACGCATCAACGTCTGCTTTTTTAAAACCATAACCAGTACGTTTTAATAAATGCAGTACTTCTTGCTTGCCCCAACTGCCGCTGTAGGGATTTAATCCACTACTAACAGGAACTACTCTATCGGTAAAACCCGATTTTGTAGCACTTTTAACGCTTTGATATCTTCTGCCTTTAAATATTTTTCGGGAATATTTTTCAAATAAAGGATCTTTAACATCCTGATTTATTTTTGATTTATTTAATAGTAAACTAAATAAATTTCTTCGGTTAATAGTATTACTCATAACGATTTCAAATTTGATTTGTATAATCGACTCTCTACTATTTTATTATTTTCTACTTAGTTAAAATAGCTACTCAAAATTATGTTTTTTTACAATACGTTCAACGTACTATGAGTCTTGTAGTTAAATAATTTATGGTTCTTATTGTCTTAAAAGTTTATAAACGAATAATTAAAATTATACAAAAAACTTTCTCTACTATTTATTTTATTCAAATCTTTAGATGTGCAAAAAATGGCCGTGCAATTTCTCCTTATAATTCTCTTTTTTTGATAAAACTTTTATCTCTTACTATCAAACATTTCCTTAAATTTGCTACCGTTATTATAAAAGTTAGCGTTTAAAAAATCAAGCTATGTTACAAATTGCATTTATTAGAGAGAATCAAGAAAAAGTAATCAATGCTTTGGCCAAAAAAAATTTTGATGCCAAGAGTGTTGTTGAAGAAGTGGTACAACTAGATGAAAAACGTCGCACTGCGCAAGTAGAGCTTGACACTATTTTATCTGAATCTAATAAATTATCCAAAGACATTGGCGAATTGATGAAAGCGGGTGAGAAATCAAAAGCCGCAATCCTAAAAGAAAAAACAGTTTTAAACAAAGAAAAAAGCAAAGCACTAGCCGAAACCGCTGAGGCACTTGCCGCTGAACTTTTAGAAAAATTATACACACTTCCTAATCTTCCAGCTGATATTGTTCCTGAGGGAAAAACTCCAGAGGAAAACTTAAACGTTTTTGAAGAAGGCGCTGTTCCAGTTTTGCATGAAGGAGCACAACCACATTGGGATTTGGTAAAAAAATACGACATCATTGATTTTGAATTGGGAGTAAAAATCACTGGAGCAGGTTTTCCAGTTTATAAAGGTAAAGGTGCTCGTTTGCAACGTGCCTTAATCAATTATTTCTTAGATAAAAATACGGCAGCGGGTTACAATGAAGTTCAGGTTCCGCACATGGTCAATGAAGCATCTGCTTATGGAACTGGTCAATTGCCAGACAAAGAAGGGCAAATGTACCATGACAAAACCGATGATTTGTACTTGATTCCAACGGCTGAGGTTCCTGTTACTAATTTGTTTCGTGATGTAATCCTTAACGAAAATGAATTGCCAGTATTGACTACGGCTTATACGCCATGTTTCCGTCGTGAAGCAGGTTCTTACGGTGCGCATGTACGCGGTTTAAACCGTTTGCACCAGTTTGACAAAGTCGAAATTGTACGTGTAGAGCATCCTGACAAGTCTTACGAAGCACTTGACGGAATGGTAGAACATGTTAAAGATATCTTAAGAGATTTGAAATTACCGTATCGTATTTTACGTCTTTGTGGCGGTGATATGGGTTTTGCTTCAGCATTGACGTATGATTTTGAAGTTTTTTCTACTGCACAAGACCGTTGGTTAGAGATTAGTTCGGTTTCTAATTTTGAGACTTTTCAATCGAATCGTTTGAAATTGCGTTTCAAGGACAAAGACGGAAAAAACCAATTGGCACACACCTTAAACGGAAGCGCGCTGGCCTTACCAAGAGTTATGGCTGGAATATTAGAAAATTACCAAACTCCTGAGGGAATTGTAATACCAGAGGTATTACGTCCTTACTGCGGATTTGATATTATAAATTAATTAGTTTGCAGTTATCAGTCACAGTTGACAACGCTGTGACTGAAAACTGTGACTGCAACTAAACACGAATATTGACAATGAAAAAGCTCTTTCTATATATCACTTTGTCATTCTCGCTATTTGCTTTTGCCCAAAACGAGCAATTGGCACAGTATTATTATGACAAAGGCGATTTTGAAAAAGCCAAAATCAGTTATGAAGAACTTTTAAAAGAGACACCTCAAAATTCACTTTATTTTTTAAGATCAATAGATTGTTTGCAACAATTGCAGCAGTTTGAAAACGCTCAAAATGCACTTCAGCTGAGGTATGATAAGTACCAGCAGTCAACTATTTTAGTGGAACTTGGCTATAATTATCAGTTGCAAAAAAACGAAAGTAAAGCAACGCCATACTACGAAAGAGCTTTAGAATCCATAAAGAAAAATCCAAATGATGTTTATGGTGTTGCCAATGCGTTTGAACGTAAAGTGCTCCTTGAATATGCATTAAAGGCCTATAAAACGGTCTCTGGAAAGGATGAAAATTATAATTTCAATTATCAAATAGGGTTGCTCTACGGACAAATGGCAAATATGGAGCTCATGGTGGCTACTTTTCTAGACGAAGCGTATACAAATCCAGAAAACTCCATCCGAATTCAAAACCAATTAGTACGCTTTATGGTTGATGAAGGTGATGCTAATTTTAATGAAATTTTGCGTAAAGCATTGATAATAAGAACTCAAAAAACGCAAGATATTTTCTGGAATCGTTTTTTAAGTTGGTTTTATGTGCAGCAAAAAGAATTTGATAAGGCATTTATACAAGAAAAAGCTATTTACAAACGCAATCCCGAAACGCTTGCTAATATTGTAAGTCTAGGGCAACAAGCCATTCAAGAGGATAAAACCGATGCCGCTATTGAGATTTTAAATTTTGTGTTGCAAAACTCACAGGACAAGGAGTTATTGGTCCAAGCCAATACGTACTTAATTCGAATGAAAATTGAAAAAGCAACAGCTACTGATTACCCAGCAATCAATCTGGCACTAGAGGATTTGTTAAAACAATTTGGAATAAGTCCTTTTACGCTATCTTTGCAGCTTATTCAAGCTCATTTTACAGCATTCAATTTAAAAAAACCAGAAGAGGCTAAAAAAATTATTAAGTCTGCCCTAGAAATGCAACTTAATGAATATGAAATAGCACAAACAAAAATGGAGTTGGCTGATATTTTACTTTATGAAGAAAAATTTAACCAAGCATTATTGTACTATTCTCAAATTGAATTGGATTTAAAGAATGATGTTGTAGCTCATGAAGCCAGTTTGAAAGCAGCCAAAACAAGCTATTTTAAAACTGATTTTGAATGGGCCTTAAAACAATTTAAGGAGTTAAAAGCAGCTAGTACACAGTTGATCGCAAATGATGCCTTAGAGTATTACTTATTGATAAATGACAATACGGTTGCTGATTCTACTCAAACGGCCTTAAAACAATTTGCAAAAGGAGATTACCTTTTGTATCAAAATAGAGATGAGGAAGCCATTGTTCAATTTCAATCACTGTTACAAAAAAATACCGTGGAGCAAGCTAATGAGATTGAAGCGATTACGTTGTTGAGATTGGGTAAAATTTATGAAAAAAAATCCGATTTTGTTTTGGCTTTAAGCCAATACCAAAAAATAATAGAAGCACACAAAGAAAGCATTTACATTGACGAAGCCTTATTTTATGCCGCCGAGATAAACAATAAAAAACTACAACAACCTGAAATTGCAAAACCACTGTATGAGAAAATAATTTTTAACCATCAAGACAGTATTCATTTTGTTCCGGCCCGCAAAGAATATCGCATGCTAAGAGGAGACACTATAATACAGTAAATGAGGGTGCAAAACTAGGCTTTACAAGATGGCAACCGTTGTTCTAGAATATTAATTTTTTTTAACCCTACTATCCCTGGTAGGTTTTCCCTTTTTTTAGGGTCAGGGTCAGTTTATGATTATATACAATGTCACTACAAACATACATGAAAGTGTTCACGATCAATGGATGATCTGGATGCAACACAAACACATTCCTGAAATCCTTGCAACTGGATTGTTTTCATCAGCCCGATTGGTTCGCGTATTGGTTGAAGAAGAAATGGGAGGAGTAACCTACTCTGTACAATATGAAACAGAAAGTAAGGAGACCTTGCAGCGCTATTATCAAGAGCATGCACCTGGTTTCCGTGAAGAGGGCGCTCGATTATTTGGAGATAAAATGCTAGCTTTTAGAACTGAACTTGAGTTAATTGGGGATTATAAATAAGTAGCGTAATCTAGTAAACACGTAGTATCCAGACTATAAAACGGATCACAGATACAATATAAACTTTATGCCTCAGTGGCAAAACAAATACATACTGAAATAAGTTCAGCAAAAAAATGGAAAAAGTAACCGCCAAAAAACACTTAGGACAACACTTTCTCAAAGATGAAAGTATAGCTAAGGATATTGCTGACACGCTAAACCTAGAAGGGTATGAGGATGTCTTAGAAATAGGTCCGGGAATGGGAGTTTTGACAAAATATTTATTGGATAAACCTGTAAACACATACGTTATTGAAATTGATACCGAATCAGTAACTTATTTGGATGCAAATTATCCAAAATTGAAAGATAAAATTATCTCTAAAGATTTCTTGAAATACAACATCAATGAAATTTTTGAAGGGAAACAGTTTGCTATAATTGGGAACTTCCCGTATAATATTTCAACGCAAATTGTATTTAGAACATTAGAATACAAAGAACAAATACCAGAGTTTGCAGGTATGTTTCAAAAAGAAGTAGCACAACGTATTTGTGAAAAGAAAGGAACAAAGGCCTATGGAATTCTCTCGGTATTGGTACAAGCTTTTTATGATGCAGAGTATTTGTTTACCGTAGACGAAAATGTTTTTAATCCGCCACCCAAAGTCAAATCAGGAGTCTTAAGGTTACGCCGTAAAAAAGATTATAGTTTGCCTTGCGGCGAAAAATTATTTTTTACAGTAGTTAAAACCGCTTTTCAGCAAAGGCGAAAAACTTTACGAAACAGCTTAAAGACCTTAAATTTGTCAGATGCTTTACGTGAGGATGAAATTTTCAACCTTCGTCCAGAACAATTAGATGTAGCACAATTTATTTCCCTTACTCAAAAAATAGAAGCCGATGGAGTTTAAAATCAGCAAAGTACTAATACAAGAATTAGAGCAACTCATTCAAAACAAGAACGACCAGCAACTGGAAGTGTTATTGAATGACATGCACCATGCTGATATTGCCGAAATTCTGGACGAGCTGGACTTTAACGAGGCTACTTACATCTTTAAAGTTTTAGACAGTGAAAAAACCGCCGAAATTCTTCTGGAATTAGAAGATGATTTGCGTGAAAATATATTAAGCAGGCTTTCGCCAAAGGAAATTGCGGAGGAATTAGATGAACTAGAAACCAATGATGCTGCGGATATTATTGCAGAGCTTTCGCAAGACTTAAAAGCCGAAGTAATATCAGAGCTTCAGGATGTGGAGCATGCCAAAGATATTGTTGATTTATTGCGATATGATGAGGACACCGCGGGTGGAATCATGCACAAGGAGTTGGTTAAGGTCAATGAAAACTGGAATGTGCTTACATGCGTGAAAGAAATGCGCATTCAGGCCGAAAATATTTCCAGAGTACATTCAATTTATGTGGTAGATGATGAAGATCGTTTAAAAGGGCGTTTGTCACTTAAGGATTTGTTAACTACCTCGTCAAGAACACCTATCAATGATGTTTATATTCGAAAATTAAACTCGGTAAAAGTAGATACTGAGGATGTTGAGGTGGCTCGTATCATGCAAAAGTACGATTTAGAAGCCATTCCAGTTGTGGACGAATTAGGAAGGTTAGTAGGTAGAATTACCATTGATGACATTGTAGATGTAATTAAGGACGAAGCAGACGAGGATTATCAGTTAGCAGCGGGTATCTCACAAGACGTAGAAGCTGATGATAGCATATTTGAACACACAAAGGCGCGTTTGCCTTGGCTAGTTTTAGCTTTATTAGGTGGTTTTATTTCTGTAAAAGTATTGGGGCTTTTTGAAGGTGCCATGCTACAACACGGAAACTTGTTCTTTTTTACACCACTTATTGCGGCTATGGCGGGGAATGTAGGTGTACAATCTTCGGCTATTATTGTTCAAGGTTTGGCTAATAATACCTTGAGTGGTTCCTTGTTTAATAGGTTGATAAAAGAAGTTTCATTGAGCTTATTAAACGGCGTAATACTGGCGTCTATATTGTTTATAGGAAGTCATTTTTTATTAAATGTTGAGATTATTATTGGGGTTATTGTAACCACTGCACTCATATCAGTAATAATTATTGCGTCATTAATTGGAACTTCTATTCCGTTATTGCTTGATAAATTTGGGATTGATCCAGCTTTAGCAACAGGACCTTTTATTACCACTAGCAACGATATTTGCGGAATTTTAATTTATTTTTCCATAGCAAAAATGATTTTAGGATTCTAAAAAAGCTTAATCATTTAACTAAACAACACTTTTCCATGATAATTCCCTTTCTTTTGGATAGGGTTAGGGAGGGTAAAACCACAACTACTATGAAAGTACATATTATTGGAGGAGGAAACCTAGGTGTAGCAATCGCTTTGGGATTATCTCAATTCTCACCAGAAAACAAGATTACTATAACTAGAAGAAATGTGACTTCAATTACATATCTGGAAAAATTAGGTGCCACTGTTACCAGTAATAATGTGCATCAAATAGAAGAGGCTGATGTCATTATTTTGACCATAAAACCATACCAAGTAGATACGGTTTTGAGTGAAATTCTACCTTTTGTGTCTCAAAAAATTGTAGCATCAGCAGTGAGCGGATTATCCATTGAGAAATTACAAGAAAAAATAGGAAATACAAACAGTGCCATTCGAATCATGCCCAATATAGCGGCGCAATTTGGTGCATCGGCAACCTGTATTGCTTTTCATGAAAAAGATACGGATCAAGCGCAGCAAGTTGTATCGCTATTCCAAACATTAGGTACAGCACCTATTATTGATGAAAAATTGATGGATGCTGCAACTGTTCTTGCAGCAAGTGGAACTGCATTTGCCTTGCGCTACATTCGTGCTTCTATGCAAGCGGGTATCGAAATAGGATTTGATTGGCAAACTGCCCTTGCTATTTCGGCACAAACCGTTAAAGGTGCATCACAAATGCTTTTAGAAGAAAAAATACATCCTGAACAATTAATTGATAGAGTTACTACGCCTCAGGGTTGTACCATTGCCGGGTTAAATGAAATGGAAATGCATGGTTTTAGTTCGTCCTTAATCCGCGGAATTAAAACTTCTTTGAAACAAATTAAAGGATAAAATGTATTTGATTTCATTACGTAAGAAATCAAAAAAAACCTCATTTTTAGTTCAAAAAATGAGGTTTTTTGGTTTTGAAGCATATAGATAATCTTATATAGCTTTTTTAATTTTTAGGGGTTTCAAGTTAAATTTTAACCATAAAAACCCAATGGTTCCTGCAATAAAAGAGGCTATTAAAATGGCAATTTTTGAATAGGTAATGACTTCTTCACCATCGTTTTTAAAAGCCAGTAAGGTTATAAAAATAGACATGGTAAATCCTATGCCTCCTAGCATTCCTGCGCCCAGAATACTACTCCATTTTAAATCCTTGGGCAGAGTACAAATACCCAAACTTACCGCTAGAAAGGAGAACAACCATATTCCTAAAGGCTTTCCTACTACAAGTCCTAAGATGATTCCTATCGTGTTTGCATGATTTAAACCTTCTTGCCAGTTTGCACTAATTGCAATTCCTGTATTTGCAATAGCAAATAATGGTAGGATAAAAAACGCTACCGGATAATGCAAAAAGTGTTGCAAACGGTAAGAAGAAGTTTTTTTGCTTCCATCTCCAAACGGGATCACAAAGGCCAATAATACTCCTGTTATGGTAGCATGTACTCCTGAATTTAGCATGAAGTACCACATGGCTGCTCCTCCTATTAAGTATGGATAGAGTTGATGCACGTTGCGTCTGTTAAAAATGAATAAAACTCCCATAATGGCAAATGCAATTCCAAGATTGATGTAGTCAATACTTTCCGTGTAAAATACAGCAATGACTATTATGGCTCCTAAATCATCAATGACTGCCAATGCGGTTAAGAAAATTTTTAATGAAGTAGGAACTCTTTTGCCTAAAAGCGATAAAATTCCTATTGCAAACGCAATGTCTGTAGCCATAGGAATTCCGGCTCCGTTTTGTGTAACCGTACCAAAGTTTAGCAGTAAAAAAATTCCTGCCGGCACTAGCATTCCTCCCAAAGCCCCAAAAATGGGTAAAGCCGCATCTTTAATACTCGATAATTCTCCTTGATATATTTCTCGTTCTAATTCTAAACCTATCAATAAAAAGAAAATGGTCATTAAACCATCATTAATCCAGTGGGTAATGGAATGGCTTGCCACTTCGGTTTCCCAAAATGCAATATAATTGTTTTGTAAGGCTGAGTTGGCCAATGCAATGGATAGTAAAGTCACAAAAAGTAATAAGATACCTCCTGCTTTTTCACTTTCAAAAAAGGCTTTAAATGTTTTAGTTACTTTCATTATTTATTTTGAGTTTGTTTTGTAGGAGTGTAAAAAATACAAAGTACAAATTTACAATTTTAAAGGCTTATGGCATTCGTTTACTCCATAAACCGTATTTTTTTTGTTTATTTGAGTAATCAAATTTTAGAACATATGGCTATCAACATCCTTCACATAGACAGCAATCATCCTGTACTCTGGGATCAACTTCAAGCTGCTGGTTTTCATAATCACAGTGATTATGTTTCTTCAAAAGAGGAAATTGAATCAAAAATTGAGGATTATCATGGAATCGTGATTAGAAGTCGTTTTAAAATTGACAAAATATTTTTAGACAAGGCAATAAATTTACAGTTTATAGCTCGTGTTGGGGCTGGATTAGAAAGTATTGATTGTGAATATGCTACGCAAAAGGGTATTGTGCTTATTGCAGCTCCCGAAGGCAATAGGAATGCAGTTGCAGAGCATTCGTTAGGAATGATTCTGTCATTGTTCAATAACTTGAATCAAGCTGATCAAGAAATTAGAGCAGGGCAGTGGAATAGAGAAAGCAATAGAGGTCATGAGCTAGATGGTAAAACGGTAGGTATTATTGGCTACGGAAATATGGGGAAATCTTTTGCCAAAAAACTTCGAGGTTTTGATGTAAAAGTACTTTGCTACGACATTCTAGAAAACGTAGGCGATGTCAATGCGAAACAAGTAACACTCGATACTTTTCAGCAAGAAGTTGATGTGCTGAGCTTACACGTTCCTTGGACTCCAGAAACAGATAAAATGATCAACGCATCCTTTATCAATAACTTTGCAAAGCCATTTTGGATTATCAACACCTCACGCGGGAACAATCTAGTCACCCAAGATTTGGTAGCAGCTTTACAATCAGGAAAAATTCTTGGTGCTGGACTTGATGTTTTAGAATATGAAAAACTTTCCTTTGAAACTCTTTTCAGTGACAAAAATACTCCCGAAGCGTTTCAATATTTACTAGAAGCCAAAAATGTAATTTTAACACCTCATATTGCCGGTTGGACCTTAGAAAGTAAGGAACGATTGGCACAAGTTATTGTAGATAAAATAAAAGCAAAGTATTTTGGTCAAGCCAAAGATATCGAGCCAGAAGAGCGCGTAACTGGAATTGGAGGTTTCTTTTTTAAGTCCAATGACCCTAAAGGTTTAACGGCTTGGTACGAAAAGCATTTGGGTTTAAAAACAGATCAATACGGATCTACTTTTTGGTGGAAAGATAAGAACGGCGCGGATTGTTCTACCCAATGGTCTCCATTTGCGGCAGATACTACTTACTTTGAGCCAAGTAAAAAAGAGTATATGCAAAACTTTAGAGTGCTTGATTTAGAGGTGTTATTGAAAAAATTAATACAAGAAGGTGTAACAATTGTGGGTGATATGCAGACTTATGAGTACGGTAAATTTGCTTGGATACTGGATTGCGAAGGAAATAAAATTGAACTTTGGGAGCCTATTTAATCGGTATTTTTATAAACTAGAATACATAAACTACTTAATTAACCAATATTGACTAACAATGGAAAATCAAAAATACGAAGCTTGGAATCAACCCCAGCATAACCGACAAGATAATAAGAAAATCGCAGCTGGGTTGCTCGCTATTCTTTTAGGACCTTTAGCAATTCATAAGTTTTTTTTGGGTTACACCACCGAAGGGATAATTTGGTTGGTGATTAGTTTGTGTAGCTGTGGAACAGTAACTACTTTGTTAGGATTTATTGAAGGGATTATTTATTTAACAAAATCAGACGAGGAGTTTTATCAAACGTATCAACTAGGTAAAAAAGCATGGTTTTAAAACATAGAAAATCCCGGTTGTACCGGGATTTTTTTTATAGATTTTTCGAGTTTAGCTATCTAAAGGATCAAAACCTAATCTTCTTTGTCGTTAAGTTTGCGTTCTAGTTCAGCCTGAAATTCTTCCATTACCGGTTTCATAGTGCTTTCGGGAATGTCTGCTATCCTTATGTACATGAGGCCATCGACAGCATTATTAAACAATGGATCTACATTAAACGCAACAACTTTGGCGTTTTGTTTTATGTATTTTTTTATCAAAACAGGCAAGCGTAAACTTCCTGGTTCGAGTTCGTCAATTATTTTATCAAATTTATTCAAATCAGATTCGGCTTCATCAAAAATGAAATCTTTATCGGCATCTTTTAGCTTGACTTTATATGCTTTTTTAGGATGAATATATTGAGCAATATACGGATCGTAATAGTTTGATTTCATGAACTCAATCATCAACGATTTTGAAAAATCAGAAAATTGATTGCTGATACTTACCCCGCCCAATAAAAATTTATGCTCTGGATAACGTAATGTAGTATGCATAATTCCTTTCCATAGCAAGAAAAGCGGCATTGGTTTTTGTTGGTATTCTTTAATGATAAACGCACGACCCATCTCTATGGATTTATGCATCATATCATACAATTCAGGTTCAAATCTAAATAAATCGTTGAGGTAAAAACCATTTATACCGTATTTAGGGTAAATTTCGGCTCCTAATCCCATTCGGTATGCACCTGCAATTTTGTTAGCTTCGTTATCCCACAAAAATAAGTGGTGGTAATATTGATCATGCTTGTCAAGATCTATAGATTCATTGGTACCTTCGCCTACTTCTCTAAATGTAATTTCGCGAAGACGGCCTATTTCATGAAGAATATTTGGAATTTTTGAAGCTCTTGCAAAAAACACTTCATAGTTTTTGCTTTGCAGTAAGCGGCAATCTGTGGTGCGTAATCCTTCTACTTCCTTGATCATTTTGTCTTGGCTTGCAGCCGTGACAATCGTTTTTGGACTTTTAGGAATTTTTAAGGTAGGAGTAGGTAAAAATGGGCTTTCCTTTTCAAAAGGATTAGCCAGCATATAGGTCTTCTTTCTTAAAAACTCAGAGTATTCCTCAAGAGTAGTGTGCTCGTTTTGCTCATTTACAGAGATTGGTTTGCCTATACGTACTTTAATAACTCTACGTTTTTGACTAAAAACTTCAGAGGGTAATTTTGCGGTTCTAAAAGTCCCACTAATCTTAGAAAGCAAATAAAATAACCTGCTATTTTTAGCATGAAAATAGATAGGGACAACGGGAACTTGTGCTTTTCTGATGACTTTAATAGCACCTTCTTCCCACGGTTTGTCTACCATTAATTTTCCATCTTTGTAAGTAGAAACCTCACCTGCAGGAAACATACCTAAAGGCTTGCCATCACTTAAATGACGCAGTGTTTCTTTAATGCCAACCACACTTGATTTTACATCCTTATGATTTTCAAAAGGATTTACAGGCATGATGTATTTTTTTAGCGGAGCTATTCGGTGTAATAAAAAATTAGCTATAATTTTAAAATTGGGCTCGCGTTCTAGCATTAATTTTAATAACAAAACCCCATCAATTCCTCCAAGAGGGTGGTTTGAGATGGTTATATATGCGCCTTCTTTTGGTAATCTTTTTAAGTCTTCTTCGGGGATTTCGAATTTTATTTTTAAATCATCAAGAACTCCATTCAAAAAAGCGACCTCTTCTAAGTGTTTGTTTCTATTATACACTTTATTCAAAGTGGAGATTTTTAGCACCTTCATTAATATCCAGCCAGAAAAGGTACCCAAAACGCCGTACTTGTCTGCATTGATTGCTTTTGCAACTTCTTTTGCGGTAACTAGACCCATGTATTTTTTTTCTTTATTTTAGTGCAAGAAACAAAGATAGCAAAAAACTCCATTTTCTCTATTTTTCTACATCAAACTTCTACTTTTTTGTTACATTTGAAACGTATATTTTTAAACAAGATTTTAAAACTAGTACATTAAATAGGGTTTTAAGGTTGTAAATTAAGCCTGATGATTTTTAATGTTAATTTCAATTTTTTTTCCTGATGAGAATTATTTCATACAATGTAAATGGTATTAGAGCAGCCATTACAAAAGGTTTTCTAGAATGGTTGCAGCATGCAAATCCTGATGTTATTTGTCTGCAAGAAATTAAGGCTACTGAAGATCAAATTCCAGTTGATGCCATTACGCAAGCAGGTTATCCCTATCAATATTACTATCCAGCTACAAAAAAAGGGTACAGTGGTGTAGCCATTTTGTCTAAAACAAAACCTAATTCTGTTTTTTATGGTACCGGAATTGAGCATATGGATTTTGAGGGACGTAATCTTCGAGCTGATTTTGATTCAGTGTCTATTATGAGTTTATACTTGCCTTCTGGAACAAATATGGATAGATTGGATCATAAATTTATGTTTATGGATGATTTTCAAAACTACATCAATGAACTCAAAAAAGAGATTCCAAACCTAGTAATTTGCGGTGATTACAACATTTGTCATGAAGCAATAGATATTCATGATCCTGTTAGAAATAAAAATGTTTCTGGATTTCTGCCTCAAGAAAGAGCTTGGCTTGATCAGTTTATGAAATCAGGATTTGTAGATAGTTTTAGACATTTTAACAGTGAGCCGCATCAATATTCATGGTGGAGTTACCGTGCTGGAGCAAGAGGAAATAATAAAGGATGGCGGATTGATTACAATCTTGTAAGTGAAAATTTAAAACATAAATTAAAAAGAGCTTTAATTTTAGCCGATGCTGTTCACTCAGATCATTGTCCTATTTTGGTTGAAATCGACTAACAATCAGGAGCTTGTTCCAGTCATTCGATACAAATATAATTCACTGAACTCCTATGTAAATAAAGGTTGAGTGAAGTAATTTTATTGCTTTTAAAAAACAACAAAAAGGATTTTTACTGCTAACGGGGCTACAAGAATGCTCTTAGCTTAATGATTTCGGTCTATTAAACAATTGAATCAACATAAATACTAAAACAAATGATAAAAAAAATTTCAATCGGATTGTTGGTACTCGCATTATCAACATCTTGTGTTTCCAAGAAAATATACAATGATCTAGAAAGTAAATTTACAGATCTTAAAAAAGAAAATAGAACTTTAGCTGATGAAAACGCAACGTTATCGCAAGCTAAAAACCAACTTGAAATAGACCGAGACGCCTTAAAAGCTGATCTTGATAAATCTACAGTTGCTCTTGCCAAAGCAGCAGCAGATTTAGAAGCAAGTAAAAACAAGTATAAAGTGCTTCAAGATTCCTATACCGCTCTAGAGAAAAATAGTGGTGATGCGCTACAAAGCAACATGAAGAAAAATAGGGATTTGCTGGATCAACTAGATGAAAAAGGAAGAGCGCTAGCACTAGAGCAAGAACGTTTGAGTAAAAGCGCACAAAGACTTAAAGAGCTTGAAGATTTGATTGCTGCTAAGGAAGCGAGTATGAAAAAACTAAAAGAAACCTTGTCTAAGGCCTTGAATAGTTTTGAAGGAAAGGGTCTTACTGTTCAACAAAAAAACGGAAAAGTATATGTATCTATGGAGAATAAACTTCTTTTTAACTCTGGGAGTTGGGCAGTAGGATCTGAGGGTAAAAAAGCAGTTGTTGAATTAGGAAAAGTATTGGGAGATAATCCAGATATTTCCGTGCTAATTGAAGGTCATACAGATGATGATGCCTTTACAGCATCCGGTCCTATCGCAGATAACTGGGATTTGTCTACAAAAAGAGCTACAGCAATTGTGGGTATTTTGAGCGAGAATAAAAAAATCAACAAACAAAATCTAACTGCGGCGGGAAGAGGAGAGTTTTCACCTCTAGGAAGTAATTCCACTGCTGAGGGCAAAGCTAAAAACCGTAGAATTGAAATTATCTTAACGCCAAGATTAGATGCTATTGCAGATATGTTGAATGAGATTAATTAATTTGTCCACAGTCAAAAGTCATAAAGTCGTCAATTTAAATAACTGACTTTATGACTTTTGACTTTATAACGTTATGACTTTATGAAATACACTACTTTACCCAATTCTGATGTAAAAGTCAGTAAAATTTGTTTGGGTACAATGACTTTTGGTCAACAAAATACTGAGGCTGAGGGTCACGCCCAAATGGATTATGCACATGAAAAGGGAATTAATTTCTTTGATACAGCCGAGATGTACTCTGTTCCAGCACGCGAGGAAACTTATGGAAGTACCGAGAAAATCATTGGCTCTTGGTTCAAAAAAACAGGAAAGAGAGACGAGGTAATCTTGGCATCTAAAATAGCAGGTCCTAATGTCAATTTTGGTTATATGCGAGAGAACTTAGATTTTTCACCTGCAAGTTTAACCCATGCCTTAGAGGCAAGTCTTACGAGATTACAAACAGATTATATAGATCTCTACCAATTGCACTGGCCAGAAAGAAAAACTAATTTTTTTGGTCAACGTGGTTTTAAATCCCAAGATGATGCTTGGGAAGATAACATTCAAGCTGTACTAGAAACCCTGGACGGATTTATAAAACAAGGAAAAATCAAACACATTGGTCTTTCTAACGAAACTCCATGGGGAATTATGCGTTTCTTAGAAGAGGCGAAGTATAAAAACTTACCTAAAATAAAAACCATTCAAAATCCGTATTCTTTATTGAACAGACTTTTTGAAAATGGTTCAGCTGAGATTTGTACTAGAGAACAAGTAGGGTTGCTGGCTTATTCGCCAATGGCTTTTGGAGTTTTGTCAGGTAAGTTTCTTACTGGTGAAAGTCATCCAAATGCTAGACTTTCTTTGTTTCCACAGTTTTCAAGATATAACAGTGCACAAAGTACGCAAGCTACTCAAATGTATCAGGACATTGCGGTTAAAAACGGACTTACGCTTACGGAATTATCATTGGCATTTGTCGCGCAACAATCGTTTGTTACCAGCACCATTATTGGCGCGACCAGTCTAGATCAATTGAAAGAAAATTGTAATACCATACACGTAACACTTTCAGATGATATTTTAAAAGCTATTGATGAGGTACAAGCTTTAATTCCGGATCCGGCTCCTTAATTTAATATTAGTATTTTTTTAAGAACAACATTCGTGGTGAGTATTGCAAACTTTGTTTTATTACTTGCTATTCGAGCCTTCCTTAACAAAAACTCCAGCAGAAAAATGAATCTTTTTTGCTGGAGTTTTTTCATTTCTAGGAGAGATTTAAAAATCAAATTCAGTCCCTGCGGCAAGTGAATCTACTTTCATCAAGGTTGAATCTAGTACTTTGAACTTTATAAAAGAGCGTGCAGGTCCAGAGATAAAAATAGGTATTGAAGTATATAAGGTATCTTCTGGAGTCAAGAGTCCTCTTCGTAGCATTATTTTTGTCAATAAAAGTTCTTGTTTTGTAGCAAAATCTTTCAGTAATCCTTGATCGTTAAACTGATACATGAATTTCTTTGGACTTGGAATAATTCGAGCCAAGTATAGGCATTCGTTTAAAGACAACTCCGCAGGTGTTTTTTGGAAATAAAACTGACTCGCTTCGCCTATTCCATATACATTTGGACCCCATTCGATAATGTTAAAATACACTTCCAGCATGCGTTCTTTGCTCACAATCTTGTTGTTTTCAAGGATGTAAACTAATAATATTTCTTCAAGCTTTCGCGAAAGCGTTTTTTCTCTGCTCAAAAAAGCATTTTTCACGAGTTGCATACTGATAGTGCTTGCGCCACGAGCAAACTTTTTGGTTCTAATGTTTTTTACAATCGATTGTTTGAAGGCCTCACTGATAAAGCCGCGATGTGAGAAAAACGAAGGATCCTCAGTTGTTAAAACTGATTTTTGCAGGTAAGGCGAAATTTGATCTAATGGGGTGTAGTTAGGGTTTGCGGTACCCACAAGAACTGGTCTTTGTAAAACGTTATTAATCAAGGCTCGGTACACAAACTCTCCATTGAGCTTGGTTAAGTTCGCGTCGCCATATTTTGTAATTTTTAAGTTTTCTTTCTTTAAAGTACTATCAAAAACCAAGCGGTTGGGTTTGTTTTGATTGAAAGCAAAATCCAATTTATATGTAAACGTTCCGCTTGCTTCCATGCCTTTGAAATGCGTAAACAAGCCTTCGGGCAAAGAGGTTATGAAATCCTGAGCCTTCATTTTTGGGATGTTTACCTTGAGTTTGTAGAGCGTGTCAAGAGCAGTGTCATAGGCTAGGTAAGGATGGAATTTTATCTTATTGAGTTGTACGGTGGAGGTACTGTCAATAGAAATAAAATCAGATCCTAATAAAAAACGGTAGTCAAACTTAGCATTTTGCAACACTACATCTTTATTGGCTATTTTAGGATGATTGATTTTTAAATTGGCAATAGCCATAAAACCATCAATGTGTAGCTCATCACCATCTTTGTCAATGTTTTCAAGATTTAATCGTATGGTGTTGAAACTAGTTTTCAAGTTGAAACGTTCATCAAAATACGGGAGTTTAATGGCGCCAGTATCAATGTTTACAAACTGAATGTCTGCTTTTTTATTTCTTGGATCTGCAAAACCTTTAATTTTCCAACGTTGTGAGATGGTATTGGTTTCTACTTTTATGGATGTTTCCAATTGTTTATTGGCCAAACGTAGTTTTTGAAAATTGATGTTTGTTTTATTACCGTTATCATCTATTTTAAATGCAAGATTGTCCAGCACCATATCTGTAGGTACTAAATTCAATATTTTGGTGATAAGGGCATAAGCAAATTCGGCGTAATCCTTTTTTTCATTCGTTTTTTCGGTGGAGGGATCCTTTTTTAAGAACGCATCAAAGTTTCTTTTTTTTCCTTTTTTTACCAGTTGGATGTAACCGTTATGTATGTCTAATGTTCCCAGTTGCACCTCGCCCGAAATTAGTTTCAAGAGGTTCACCGTTGTTTTTATTTTTTCAATTTTAAAAAGCGTATCAGCATCTTTAGGAACTAGCGTAATTCCAGTCATGCTAAGGCCAGACAAACCATCAAATGAGGCTTTTTTAACGGTGAAACCACTGTTGTATTCTACCGTCATTTCATTTGAAATTTTATCTAGAGTTTGTTGTAAAACGGCATCTCTAAATACAAAAAACCCTCCAACAATAAGGCATATTACCACGAGGAGTATCTTAAAAAAAAGACCAATTTTTTGTTTTGTGGTTCTCATGTTTACTGTATTGATTTGGGGTGGCTAAAATAGCAACTTTTTTCATCAATAGTAGGTTTAATTGTAAAGATTAATAAACTATTAGCGATTTCGAAAATTACTTTTATTAATTCTGTTAGTTGTTTTTTTGTAATTATGAATTTTGGCAAATAGCCTAAAAAATTAAAAATATTTCATTAGGTTAGTTTAATGTTTTTGGATAATTAAAATCGTTCTGTATACTCAAAATACTTTATTACATGTTTTTTAAACAAACAAGTCTAGGTATAAGATACTTTAAATTTTTTTTTTTTTGTAATATTCATAACACGAATTTTTTGATTTTTTTAATTTTAATTATTTAAGGTTATTTTTACAATTTAAAAATCACCTATTTGTTTAATAGCATTTTTTTTAAAATTTATTATGATTATTCTTAATATATTTTTATAATTTTGCCTTTTCAAAAATGTATTAACTACAATAAAAAATGTAATGAGGTATCTAATTTTAATAGTAATAATTAATTTTAATTTTTTATGTTCTGCTCAAAATAAAATTGAATTTAGTTATGACGCAGCGGGTAATCAAATAAGAAGAGAAATTTGTCTTGGTTGTAAAATGGTTTCAGGTAAAGAAGTCAAAGACGAAAACACGGTTAATGATTCTGATATGATGCTTGTGGATCAAGATCAACTGGATATAAGTAGTTCAGATAAGATATCTTATTATCCTAATCCTGTAAGAGAAGAATTGTATCTAAGTTGGGAAGCCAACTCAAATAAAAGCGTAACAGCTATACAACTATTTAGTCTTAATGGGCAATTATTACAAACTTTCATTAAACTTAATGGTGTTAAACAAACCATACCTTTTTTTAATTATCCTACAGGAATGTATTTAGTAGTTTTTCAATATAGTAATGGAGAACAAAAATCTATTAAAATTATGAAAAAAAATGAATAGAACATTTTTTAGCAGTTTAGTTCACTCGTTTAAAATTATGAGAAATTTTCTTTTATTGTTGATACTTTTAATAGTTCCAACTTTTGTTCTATCTGCCCAACAAATAGGAGACGGTTATCAGAGTATAATACCAAATTTTGGTACACCGCTATTATCAGGGGGTTACAATGGTGTTAACGCTGAAGGTATGACTCCTGATACTTCACATCCTTGGCAACATTTATTTGCTTTAAGACATCCTAATCATACTAATCATCATCAAATGCAACTTTCATCTTCATTTGCAGAAAATGATCGATTGTTTTTTAGGAAAATTGCACAAGGTGGTTTACCAACTATTAATCCTGTGTGGAATGAAATAGCTACCAGAGGTGCTAATAATTTTTTAGGTAATCAAAGTATTAGTGGTAACCTTGCCGTAGGTGGTATTAAAAATAATAGCAACATTAATTTTGAATCTCAAGATGGTTTTCACAGAATAGCATTTCATGAATTACGTTTTTGGGATTGGCAAACGGGAGAATTAATGACTATTAATAATGGTAACATAGGTATTGGAACTACAAATCCCGCTCGAAAACTAGAAGTAAAAGGTAATCATTCAACTTCAACTTTTAGAGTGTATTACCCTGATGAAAATGTTAAAGGCCAAGATGCATCTATTGATATTTGGGCTTCTGAGCCTGGTGTAACTTATAATGGGTCAGGTATTGGCGCTAATGTAAATGGTCAACCCTATTACGGTAGAACAAATACTGCTTTAGGTCAGGAGTTTATTAGATTTATAGATGGGACTACTGCATTTCATAATAGTTCAGGTGATGCGGTCTATTCTGAACGAATGAGAATAATGCCAGCAGGCAATGTAGGAATTGGTACCACAAAGCCTGATGAGAAACTTACAGTAAATGGTAATATTCATGCTAAGGAAGTAAGAGTAGATTTAAACATACCGCCAGATTATGTTTTTGATCATTATTATTCTGGTATTTCAAAGCTTAAACCTTCTTATAAGATGCCATCGTTACTTGAGGTAGAAGAGTTTGTGAAACAAAATCATCACTTACCTGAAATTCCATCAGCCCAAGAAATAGTAGAAAATGGATTGCGTCTTGCGCAAATGAATGGTCTACTACTTCAAAAAGTTGAAGAACTTACCCTTTATGCTATCGAGCAGCAAAAAACGATATTGACTCATAATAAAATTATTGAAAACCAAAATTTAAAATTGCAACAAGTAGAGAAAGATTTATTGCTACTTAAAAAAAGCATAACTAGTAAAAAAAATAATAATGATAAATAAAAAAGAGTTTAGCAATTGTTTGTTACTTGGATTGATCCTAATAGCTAGTACACAAAGTTTAAATGCTCAAAATATTAATAGTAATGATTTTTTGAGTAAGAAATTACCATCGATTTCTTCAGGGGGGTGGGGAGGATTTACTTCTCCTGGTTCTGTTGATGATTTTGTAAATGGGTATACTTTCTCATATGCAACAAGTGGAAGTCCTTGGAATGGGTCATTGTTAAGTTTTGGAGGCTTTGGTAATCAATATGATACACAAATTAATTCAGATTACGGACCAAATGGAGGTAATAGAATGTCTTTTAGATCTAGAAATGGCGATATTGGCAAATGGAACAACTGGAATGAAATATGGCATTCTGGCAATTTGAATAATGTTTCAACTGATTTTAATGCACGTTCTATTTTTACTTCTGGCAACGTAGGTATTGGTACTAGTAGCCCTGAAAATTCAGAAAGTTGGGAAAAGGTTTTAGAGGTAAAAGGCAATAATCATGCTAAAATTATTTCAAGTTCGTCAACTGTACAAACAGGTGTCTTTTCGCACGATTCGGGTTATTACGGAGCTCCAGTTGGTGGTATTGTTGGTACCACTACCAATAATCCTTTTAGTATAATGACTAATAAAAGTACCAAATTAACAGTAGCGACTAATGGAGATATTGGTATTGGAACTACAAATCCTGAAAATTCAGAAGGTTGGGCAAAGGTTTTAGAGGTAAAAGGGAGCACTGATTCTAAAATAATTTCAAGTTCGTCAAGTGTACAAACAGGTATCTTTTCTCATAATTTTGGTTTTTACGGAGCTCCAGTTGGTGGTATTGTTGGTACCACTACCAATAATCCTTTTAGTATTATGACCAATAAAAGTACCAAATTAACAGTAGCAACTAATGGCAATGTTGGTATTGGTACCACAAATCCTGATGAGAAACTTACAGTAAACGGTAACATCCATGCTAAGGAAGTAAGAGTAGATCTAAAAATACCGCCAGATTATGTTTTTGATCATTATTATTCTGGAGTTTCAAAGCTTAAACCTTCTTATAAAATGCCATCGTTACTTGAGGTAGAAGAGTTTGTAAAACAAAATCATCATTTACCAGAAATTCCATCAGCCCAAGAAATAGTAGAAAATGGATTGCGTCTTGCGCAAATGAATGGTTTACTACTTCAAAAAGTTGAAGAACTTACTCTTTATGCTATCGAGCAGGAAAAGAAGCAAAAGTCTCTAGAACAAGAATTAGCTGAATTGAAAACACAAGTAAAGGCTATTTTGAAACAAAAGTAACTTTCTGTCAAGATTTTTAAATTATGAGGTTATTCATATCGCCTCTTTGATAATGATATGTTGTTTCCCAATACATTAGAACACTAAATTCCTTTAAATAAAGGTTTTAGTTCTATAAAAATAAATTCTATATGAAGTATTACTTTGCATTATTTTCATTATTGTGCTTACATTCAGGTTTCTCACAGCAAATACTTAATACAGCTGAGACCGCTTCACGAACAGTCTCCGATCCTAAAACTGTTATTTTATCCCCAGGATTTACAGCAAATTCGCAAACTGTGAATCCATTTATAGCCAAGATTGGAGAAAGTTCGGTTCAATCTGTAAATGCTGGAACTACAAATTCAACTGCTGGAGAGAATAACCTTTCGGGTCAAATTGGATTAGGAAATTTTCATGATACAAAAGGAGATATCTCTGTTAGTGGAGGTGGGCAATTATTGTTTTCATTACCAATTGCATTACCACCAAGTATTAATGGTGTAGCACCACAAATGAATTTATCTTATTCTAGTGGAAGCGGAGCAGGTATAGCTGGTATGGGGTTCTCTATTTCAGGGATTAACAATATTAGTAGAGTAGGTAAAAATATAGAAAAAGATGGCGAGTCTAAGGGGGTTCAACTTGATTACTCCGATTATTTTGAATTTAATGGGCAACGCTTATTATTGAAAACACCTGGAGATATTAATAGTTATGGCAAAGACGGTACAGAGTATGTAACAGAAAAATTATCAACCCTAAAAGTTAAATCAGTAGGGATGATTAATGATCAAAACTATACGGGACCCAACTCTTTTGAAGTAACTTTTGATAATGGTTCACAAGCGTGGTATGGTACAACTCCAGACTCTAAAAACCCTGTAGAGTACAATATTGTAAAATGGAAAGATGCACAAGGTAATTATATAACCTACAATTATTCAAAAACAAATAATGTAGTTGTTGTTTCAAGCGTAGAATGGGGAGGGAATGAAGTAATGGGAACGCCTCATTTTAACTCGATAATTTTTAATTATTCTAGTCGTAATACAAAGGAGGTTTCTTTCATACACGGTGTGAAATTCGTGCAGGATAAAATCCTTACAAGTGTTATTGTAAATGCTAATAATCAGCAATTTAAAAAATATGTAATAAGCCATGGTATAGATGAAGTTGTAAGTAATATCATTGAGTACAATTCTCAGAATCAAGCTGCAAATCCAGTCTATTTTTCTTATCAAAATTCATTAGATTCAAATCGTTCTGGTGTTAAAAATTACGATGATAATGAAAATAATAAAGTTGTAGGTGATTTTGATGGAGATGGTGTGTTAGATTATTTGAAATATTTTGATGGAAAACCAGAAACCACGATATGTCTAGATTTTGGTGAATCAAGCTCTAATAGACCTGAATGTACTAAATGGGGTACATCTCCAGCTATAGCAAAAGGTGTACAGCTAATTAAATCCTTTTTAGACGAAAAAACTGCTCAAATGTTAAGCGTAGATGTTACTCAATTCAGCAAAGAGGAGTTTAATAAAGCCGTTGCAATTACATTTAAAAATAGTAAAAATGAAATTAGTGCAAGGCAGGGAATCTTTATAACTAAAGAAAAAGAGGAGAACGGAGAATTTTTTATTGAAGGACAAATTTATGCGGTTAATGATAATAATCAATTAGTTCCTCAATTTGATAAGCCTTTTGTTTTCAAAAATTCACATAAAAATCTATTTACTGAAAATCAAAATGGGGATTATTATAGTAGTACAACTATAACCTCAATGTTGATGGAAACTAGACAACTTGATTTAGATGGTGATGGGGTTTCTGAAATAATTTTAAATTTCAATGATTTTACTTCTATTGAACATCGTTCAAATAGCGATGAGGTATTACAAAGAAAAGCATCTACCAAAAGAGTTGCAATTAATCAAGTTATTAATACATATAACTATTATCGATATTTAATTTTAAACCTAAATCCTACTTCAAGTCCTTCAAACACCTTTAAGGAAACCGCTACTTTTCATATTAATATCTTTGATAAACCATTAATTGGGGATTTTAAAGGTGATGGAAAAATATCAATACTTAAAATTCACGGTAATAGTAGTTATGCCCAATTATTTTCATTTAAAAAAGATAAAGTTTCAAATGATTTTTCATTGGAAACTACAGAAGTACCTTTTGTATTTAAAGGTTTGTTTGATAATGCTATAGTGGGCGATTTTAATGGAGATAAAAAATCTGATCTTATTATTCCGCAAGCAGATAATTCTGCAACTTGGAATTTATATTTAGCAAATGGTAAGGGTTTTAAAGAAGAGGTAAAAACAAACCTAGTAGTTTTTAATAAAACTATTGAAGCAAAAGATAGTTGTGGTTTTTTTGATCTACAATGTAAGAAATTCAACGAAAGAAAGGTCCAATCCTATCAGGCGCTAGATATAGACAAAGACGGAAAGAGTGAATTGATTCAATTTAAATACGATACAAGAAACTATGACAATACCAGAAAGCTATCCTATTCAGATAATACTGTTAGAGTATTTAGAAATAGTGGATTTAACGGGACAAGTGATGTTAATTTTAGTATGATGTATCAAGACTACTTTAGAGAAAGTGGTTTCCATATTTTTAGTGAATTGGTTGGTGATTTTCAAATAAATCAGGTTAATAACAGTATTGTTCTTATAGGTAGAGAAGCTTATAATGGTATTAGTGGTAAATTGTACACCTACAATTTTGCCGATAGGTCAAAAAAAGCACTTGTAAAATCTATTACTCAAGGAAATTTAACTACTACAATAGAGTATAAGGAATTAGATTCAAAAGTAAATCCTAGTTTTTATGCCCCTATTAAAAAGGAGAGGTATCCTATTGTAGAGTTAGAGAGAGTTTCGCAATCTTTTGCAGTAGCCCGTTTAACTCAATTAGACCGTAAACAAGATTTTATTTATCGAGGTCTTTTAGCTCATGTAAATGGGAGAGGAATGATAGGTTTTCGTAAAATAGCACGTTCTAATTGGTATGCCGACGGATTTGAAAATACTAAGGTATGGTCAGCCACAGAGATTGATCCTTTACAAAATGGGATGGTCATCAAAGAGTGGAATACTAGAAACGCAAGCGATATTTTTCCAGAAGATGTATCGCTTAATACTACTCAGTTACTATCCCTCAAACTAATGGAGTATACTACTGAAAAGTCAGTTACTGGTGTAGAGTCAATATTGCCTTATCGATCTATTGAAAAAGATTTTCTTAAAAACGTTACTAAGGAGTCTACTATATTTTATATTGGTAATTTTAAAGTGGTTGATAGAGTAGAAACAAGTATTAATGGAGGGTATGCTACAACTATTTCCAAAAATGAATATTTTAATGACAACCTGTCTGGTGTTGGAAAAGATTATTATGTTGGAAGAATAGATTCTAAATCAGAAACTATAAAAGCTTATGGCGACACTAAAAAATCTAAAACAGCCTTTACTTTTGAAAATAATTTACCTAAAACGATAACTACTTTTAATCAAGACGAATCGCAAACCACAACAGAAACCTATACATATGATGGTTTTGGAAATGTGATTGAAAAAAATGTGAGCAATAGTCAAGATGCTCAAACGCAAAACATCAAAAATCAATATGATTCTAAAGGATTATTTGTAATTAAAACTACTGATAATCTAGGTTTAATTGCAGAAACTACCTATAATAATTATGGGCAAGTACTCACACAGTCTGACCCACTAGGGAATATTAATACTAATACCTATGATGCTTGGGGTAAACTTACTAAGTCTAAAAGTAATCTTTCTGGTACAACCACTTACACTTATGAAAAACAAGGGGATGATATTGTTACGTCACAATATGATCCTACTGGCGATATAAAAGAAACCCGAACCAACAAATTAGGGCAACAATATCAATCAATGACAAAAGGCTTTGAAAACGGTACCTATGTGTTCAAGAAAGTAGAGTACGATCTTGTAGGGCGAAAAATCAAAGAAAGTGAGCCTTATTTTGCTAATGAAGCTCCAAAATGGAATACTATTACTTATGACGACTCTGTATTTCCAGCAAAAGCAACCGTCTCTAGTTTTAACGGAGCCATTACTGAAACTCAAGTTTTAGGTACAACAACTCTTATAAAAGAACTGAACGGATACAATCGTACTACTCGCAAAACAACTGATGTTCTTGGTAATCAAATGGAATCAGAGGACAAAGGGGGTATTATAAGTTTTACTTACAATGCAGCGGGACAAAATCTTAAGGCTATTTATGGCCAAAATGTAGTTACTACTAAGTATGACACTTGGGGTAGAAAATCAGAATTTCACGATCCTTCTAATGGTAAATATTCTTATGCTTACAATGGTTTTAGTCAATTGCTAAAAGAAACTAGCCCAAAAGGGATTAAAGAATATATTTATAACAACAAAGGACAGCTTACTGCACAAAAAGAAATGTCTACAGATGATAGTGCAAAGGCAACTAATAAATCAATAACCTTTACGTATAACTCTAAGGGGATGATTACTGATAAAAAAGGAACTGCTAATGGCAAAGACTATCTTACCTACCTTACCTATGATGCCAGTGGGCGAGTACTAACAGTTAGTGAAAATAGTAACGGCAAATACTACTTTAAAAAGAACATTGCCTATGATGACAAAGGCAGAGTAACGTCTTATGATAAAGGGCTTTATTCAAGTGGCATTTTAACTCAAACGACACTTGAGAACGTATACAGTTCTTGGAGTGGTGCACATTACCAGCTGAAAGACAAAAATGCCTCAAAAATTTTGTGGCAACTTAACACGGCCAAAGCTAACGGACTAGTTCTTAAAGCTAACTTGGGCAATGTAGCTATAGAAAACCAATATGATGGTAACAATTTCTTGACAAAAGTAGTACATGCATCAGCAGTACAGCCTAATGTTTTGCAGCTTACCTATGCATTTGATGCCATAAAAAACGAACTAAAAAGCCGTTCTAGAGCTGGTATAATAGCTATAAATGAAGTTTTTTCTTATGATGACAACAACCGTTTAACCAACTGGACCAACCCAAAAACGGGCTTGATCTCTAGCAATGGCTATGATGAAAAAGGTCGAATACTAAACAATGACCAAACAGGAACAACCACTTTTAAAAATGATAAGATATATCAAGCAGCATCCCAGCAGTTGAATGCAGCAGGAATACAAAACTTTAGTAATGATATACCGCAAATTATAACTTATAACGAGAACAATGACCCAGTCTATATAGATGGACAAAAAGGAGATGCTTTTTTTGGTTACGGACTTACAGAAATGCGCCAAAGCGTAACCTACGGTGGTAACTTTAATCCTGAACAAGGGCAACAAGGAAAGTTTACTAAATATTATAGTGAAGATGGCAGTTATGAAATAACAACAAATAATACTACAGGTCAAGAAAAACACATTTTATATCTAGAGGGCTCACCCTATGAGAGTGATATTGTTTTTGTAAAAAATTATAGTGACACCGCTGCAAAATACTTATTTTTACATAAGGACTACATAGGTAGTATTTTAGCCATTACTGATGAGGCTGGTACAGCAGTGGAACAACGCTATTTTGATGCTTGGGGTAACTTAAGCTCATACGCCACTGCAAATGGTCTCACTATGCCATCTACTGTTGCAGGCAGTATGCTTATTGACCGTGGCTACACAAGCCACGAGCATTTTACAGAGCTAGGTATTATACACATGAACGGTCGTTTGTATGATCCCTTGCAAAGGCGTTTTTTAAATGCAGATGAAAACATACAAGACCCTAACAATACACAGTGTTACAACAAGTATGGGTATGCCATGAACAACCCATTGTTGTATAACGATCCAAGTGGGGAAATAATACCTCTATTGGTAGCAGTAATTATTGGAGCTGCAGTGGGTGTTGCTAGTTACGCCATAGGAAGTTATTTTACTTATGGAAGTTGGGAAAAAGTAGGCTTATCAGGGGCACTCAAGGCAGCGTTTTGGGGCGCGGTATCAGGAGCAGTAACCTTTGGTATAGGAGAGTGTTTTACAACAGTTACTGGAGGAATTAAGGCAGCAACTGCTTTTTCAAAAACCTTTGGTGGAGTACTGGTTAAAGCCGCAGCTCATGGTATTTCTCAGGGTACACTAGCCATGATGCAAAATAACGGAGCAGGATTTTTGAGCGGTGCATCAGGAGGTTTTTTTGGTAGTCTTGGCGCAACGGCTTGGGGCGGTGCAGGCGGTAAATGGGGCGGTATTGGCGGCAAATATGCCAGCACTACAGTAGGTACCATAGCTTTTGGTTCACTTTCGGGAGGAGTAGGAGCAGAGCTTTCTGGAGGTAACTTTTGGAAAGGTGCTGTGACTGGTGGTATAGTTAGTGGACTGAATCACGCGTTGCATCAGATTGACCCACCAGGCAAAAAAAGAGACCCTTTAGTTAGAGCCGATGGTTCTCGAATTACAAATGCTGATGTTAATGGAGATGGAAAAGTTGCACTTATAGAATTAGAATACTGGTACAGAAATGGAGGAGGAACTGCAATTAATATAAATGCATCTTCTTTGAGTATGGAAGGCGTTGATCCAAATTTATTTAAAGGGATGGCTGTTGGAGATCATATTGGAATAAATTTATTGTTTTCAGATTTTTGGGGAGGAGAAGGTGCTTTATACGGAGAATTAGATTTTGAATATAGGGGAGGAAATCAGGTGCGAATTGCCTCTAATGAATATAATTTTGATGTTGGTGCTGATGTTGGTCATCCTTGGTTTAATTCTTGGTCTGGTTTTGCTAGAAATGTTAGTACTGTTCTTGGAAATATCGCCGCAGGTTTTGGGACTGGTTTTATGATAAACTTTAAAGGTAATGCAACATTAAATTTTAATCCAAACAAATAATTAAAAATGAAAAAGTCAATTCTAATTATTTATCTTTTATGCTGTTCATGTAAATTTAATAGTGATGATATTAATGTAAATCTTGGTAAAGATTATTTATGTATCAAAAAAGGAACTTTAACAGAAATATACGCAAATAATAGTTATGGATTTGGACAAGGAATTTATCCTTTTGTAAAGCAATATGCTTTTGATAAAGATTTCATTATAGTTAAACAAGAGACTAAAAAAAAGGAGATTGAAATTTCTTTTGCTGAAAAATTGAGAAGCTGTTACGGTACTTTACTTTACAACAAAGACTCTATAAAAATGACTAAAGATGTTGAAAAATTTATTCAATCAAAAATTTGGACAGATTCGATTTGGCATAAAGAAATATCTAGGGAAGTTTTACCTGAAAATAATGTGAGAAGTTTTGACACTTTGAGTATAATTGTTTCTAAAATAGTAAAGGAAGACCCTTATTTTAAAGAAATGTTTTCAAGAAAAATTAATTATTACATAATTGATAAGCAAAAGCAGGAGGTTTATGGACCTTTTTCAAAAGAAAATTATCTAACTAAAAGGAAAGAATTAAAAGTTTCTGAAACATTAGTTTTTGAATGAACACAGAAAAGCCGAGCATCGCTCGGCTTTTGTTATTTATATGCTAATCTAGTTTTAGCATCTCTTAAAAGTCCATCAAGAGTATAAAGAATGCATTTTTTGTTATCTTCTGGCAAAGCTTCTATATCCCCCCTGCTGGCGCAAGCATTAGGTAACACAATCGCTAGTGCGAGTTTCCAAACTCGTACCTGTCTCGTGTCTCGTCATAAAATAAGTTTACATATTTTAGGACGAGAGAGGGGGCGGTTTAGCTTCTGCTTCTGCAAATATTAGTGCTACTAAACTATATTATTCAGGTTCTAGTAATTTTAAACACGATGTTTTTATGGGGGGCACCCAACTGGCGCTCGTTTGTTCAGGTTATCTGGTGCTCGATTTCATCGAGTACCAACTTACCTTATGAAAATGAATTGTAGCGTTTGCAACGCGACTTTCCTTTGTAATTTGAGTCATGAACATTTCTAGGCTAAATCTAGCAGTAATAGATCTACTTTTTGTTTTTGTGTTCCGTATTTTATTTGCAGTGTAGAGCCTTCGCCCATTCGAGTGTAATATTCCAGTGCTTTATGGGCAAAAAAACGTTTGTGAAAATGAGATAGTTCGGGAACTTGCGGGTAATGTTCATGAAAAAGCATTTCATAATAGGCCTGCCATTCCCTTTCGTTTTTATCATGAATCGTGTTTTCAGGCGTTTTTTGTGCCACGTGAATCATCTCATGAAGGAGTAAGTTGAGCATTAAGGGAAGTGGATATTCAAAAGTATTCTCCGGTATCCGAATAATTTGTGGTTCACCCAAAGCACCTTCGGTAGTCATTAGGATGAATTCAGGCTTTGCTTTTTCTCTGAGTTCAAAACCTTTAAAGTTGGGGTGCGTAAGGCCGTATTCTTCCATCAAGAACTTTGCTGCAGCAATAGTTTCCCCCATTTCATGAAAGGAGTTTACAATTTGTAGTTGGTCTTGATAGATTTTCATTGTAAGGTAGTAGTGCGGTTTATTTCGGTTTTTATAGATGCCAAATGCATGGTAAATATACTTTATTTGTTTTTATTAAATAGGCTGCAATCAAAATGTAGTTGATTTTTATTCCTAGTCAAGTTATTATTTGATCTTCTCTGACTACAAATAAAAAAGCCTAACAAAGCAAAAGTTTGTTAGGCTGTCTTAGTATGTATTTTTGTAGGTTACAGGATCGCTTTGGCTCCAAAGTCAGCTACAAGGTGATCGTCTTCTACGGTGCTTCCGCTTACTCCAATAGCTCCTATTACTTCACCAGCATTGTTTTTAATAACAACACCTCCAGGAAATGTAATCAACCCGCCATTGCTGTGCTCAATGTTGTATAACGGAGCATCAGGTTTTACTAACGGTGTTAAAGTTGCAGTGTCCATAGTGAACCATGCTGATGTTTTTGCTTTTTTGAATGAAATGTCAATAGATCCTATCCATGCGCCATCCATTCTAGCAAAAGCAACTAAATTTGCACCTGCGTCTACTACGCAAATGTCCATTTTAGTTCCAATTTCTTCTGATTTGTTTTTTGCTGCAGCGATTACTGCTTCTGCTTGTTGTAATGTAATGTTCATTTTTGTATTCTTATTTAATTTTAAATTGGGTACGTAATTCAATTGGGGCAGCACTTAAAGCTTCGCTACTTGTGCATTTTAGTTTTAGTGCTTCGGCTAATTCGTTAAATTGTACTTCGGTCATTCTGCTGACTTCACCAGTTAAATATAGTTTGATTATGGAGATTTCAAATCTATCGCAAGCAGCGTCGAGAGCTGCTTTGACTTCACATTTATTATCTTTTATAGTGTGCTACAATAGTTGCTTTTGCAAGGGTGTTGGCCCATAAATTGTAACCAACTAACTCTGGGTTTGCAGTAGCGTCTAGTCCTAGTTTGTCTGTTTTTAGTGCGTAAACTGTAAAAATATAGGTGTGTATGCCATGACCAACTGGCGGACATGGACCTCCAAAACCAGTCGCTCCAAAGCTTGTAGTACTTTGTACAGTTCCCGCTGGCATTAAATTTAAGGCTGGATTTCCTGCTTTTGAAACAATTTCATTCACATTGGTAGGAATGTTAAATGCTACCCAATGCCACCATCCTGCTCCTGTAGGTGCATCTGGATCGTAACAAGTAATGGCAAAACTCTTTGTTCCCTCAGGAGCATTTTCCCAACTTAATTGTGGCGATGCATTGTTTCCGTTACAGCCAAATCCATTAAATTCATTTTGAATGGTAAAGGATCCGCCCATATCTTTACTGCTTAGTGTAAATGTTTTTTGAGCAAAAAGCGTACTTGTAAATAGAAGTACTGCTGATAAAAATAAAATTGATTTTTTCAAGGTGAATGTTTTTAAATTTCAATGCAAAAGTCATTAATATAGAGGTAAACTCTAAAACTAAAAAGTTCAAAAAATGTTGCTAAAAGTTCAAATATTGATTTGCGATTGTTTGGGAGTGGTTCCAAATTTATTTTTATACGCTTGTACAAAACTGGACAAATTTTCAAACCCTATTTGTTCGTACACATCAGACGCGCGCATTTTTTTGGTTTGCAACAAGTAAGCTGCATGTTCAAGTCTTTTTTCTTGAAACCATCGGATTGGGCTTGTTTGAAATTCTTTTTCAAAGTTGCGTTTAAAAGTAGAAACGCTCATGTTACATAAAAACGAAAGTTCTTGTATGCTTAAATTGTTCAAAGCGTTCTTGTGCATAGTATCTACAAATGTTTTTGCCGATGGGTTTTGATGATGAACAAAATTCAATAAAAAATCGATACCCTTCATTTGTACAAGATACAGTAGAATTTCCTCAAATTTTAACGGCAGCATTTTGTTGATAAAATCAATAGGTTGCGTCTGGAGGTGAATCAAACTCTTAACAATATTTTGAATCACACGATCATATTCTGTAATTATAAATGGATCGTTATTTTGAGTCGTATTGTTTTTATAATCATACTTTTTTAGAAAGTCTTCAACGGCTTTGTCCGAAAAAAACAGCAACATACTTCGGTAATTTTGACTCAAAGAAATGCTTTCGCTCATCAAACAATTACCTGCTTTAATAATCACAAATTTATCGTTTTCGATGCGCGTTGTGTGGTTTTGGGTAATGAGTTCTTTGGTTCCGTTGAGTAAAAAACTAAAAACATTTTTAGAAAGTTGCACCTTGTTTTTATTGATACTTTTTGAAATAAAATATTCATACAGTTGTAGTTCACTATCGCTGTTGGTTTCTATTTGCTCAGGTAAATATTGAATTTCCATTTTATAATTTAAATTTTTCTACAATAAATATAGTTATCCAAATAGCTCACTTGCCACATCTTCTATTTTAGCGACCATCCTAATTTGTATTCCTGTGTTTTTTAAAGTGATTTTATTGTATTTAGATACAAAAATGGTCGAAAATCCTAGTTTTTCTGCTTCCTGAATGCGCTGATCTACTCGGTTTACAGGACGTATTTCGCCCGAAAGTCCTACTTCGCCAGCAAAACAAAAATCTTTGTTGACTGCAATATCTTCATTTGAAGATAGAATGGCAGCAACAACTGCCAAGTCAATAGCGGGATCGTCTACCGAGATTCCTCCCGTGATGTTCAAGAAAACGTCTTTGGCGCCAAGCCTAAAACCAGCTCTTTTTTCGAGTACTGCCAAAATCATATTGAGCCTTTTAGCATTATAACCCGTGGTGCTTCGTTGCGGCGTTCCGTACACAGCGGTGCTCACGAGTGCTTGAATTTCAATCATTAAAGGACGCATTCCTTCAAGGGTTGAGGCAATTGCGGTACCTGATAATTCCTCGTTTTTGTGCGAAATTAATATTTCTGATGGGTTAGCCACTTCGCGCAGGCCGCTACCTAGCATTTCATAAATTCCTATTTCGGCCGTAGAGCCAAAACGGTTTTTCAGAGAGCGTAAAATACGGTATACGTGATTGCGGTCTCCTTCAAACTGCAACACCGTGTCTACCATGTGCTCCAAAATTTTAGGACCTGCAATGTTTCCGTCTTTGGTAATGTGCCCAATTAGAATGACAGGAATATTGGTTTCTTTGGCAAATTTGATCAATTCGGCGGTAGTTTCCCTAATTTGAGAAATACTCCCAGGTGTTGATTCAATATAGTCCGTATGCAAAGTTTGAATGGAATCTATAATTACAATCTCTGGCTGAATGGCTTCAATTTGTTTGAAGATGTTTTGTGTCTTGGTTTCGGTCAAGATGTAGCAATTGTCTCCGCTAGGCGTAATCCTCTCGGCACGCATTTTTATTTGTTTCTGACTTTCTTCGCCTGATACGTATAGCGTTTTGTAGGGTAATTTTAAGGAAATTTGCAGCAAAAGTGTACTTTTTCCAATGCCTGGTTCACCGCCTAAAAGAATTAAAGAACCAGGTACAATACCACCACCTAAAACGCGGTTCAATTCGCCATCAGTAGTATCCATGCGAATCTCTTGAGCTGAATCAATTTCATTTATACGCAGTGGTCTTGGTGCTTTGCTAGTAGGAGTGGGTTCTCTCTTCCAAGCTACTTTTTCTTGTTTTTGAACAATTTCTTCAGCAATAGTGTTCCATTCTTTACAGGAGTTGCACTGTCCTTGCCATTTGGCATATTGAGCACCACAGTTTTGGCAAAAAAAAGTTGTTTTTACTTTTGACATTATTTTTTTGGTATTTGAGTAGTCATATCCTCGTATTTTTCAAGCATCATCGTTTTAGTCAAATCCCCTATCTCTTCTTGTTGTGAAGCTGTTTGATAGTATTTTGCTGCTCTTTTGGGCTCACCTAATTTTTCATACATCAAACCTAGTTCATAATCTGAAAGCATGGATTTTGGGTAATTAACAGTTGCAATTTCTGCTAATTGTCCCAGTTCTGAGTAGGCTTTATTTTTTAGTATTGCGGCTTCAATGGCTTTAAAATCATTGAGTCTTACTAGAGTTCTTAAACCTAAATTTTCATAAAGAGTGTCATAGCGTGCCACTAAATAGTCTACATAACCAGAGGGTAAAGTGGCTATTTTTTCACTAAATTCTAATGAAGAAATTGGTTTGTAAGATTCAAAGAAATGGTAAAGCGCATTAGGAATTGCTTGAAGTACCACAGCATAATGTGATGTGTTTTTAAAATTATCAAATTTATAGTGTACCAATGGGTTTTTAACCTCCTGTAAGCCAGCATCTAGGTTTTTGATTCCATTTTGAATTTTGCGGATGTCACCATCTCCATTTGCCTGATAATAGAAAATAGATTTTTTGGTTTTTGAAAGTTCATCCGGTAATCTTTCCTGCATGCCTTTTGTAAGTTCAGGTGCAAGTGAAATATAGGCTTGAAATAGCGGATTTTCTTTGTACAAAAAATAGTTTAAAAAACCTGCGGTAGTGTCATGTCCAGCAATGATTCTAAACGGTGCTGTGGGATATTTTTTTTCAAGATATGGGATTAATTCGCCTCCTATAAAATTAAAAAATTTGGCACCTTTACCGGTTAGTTCATCCTCTACGTCATCATGCATACAGTCATCTATGCGTTCGTTTTTTTGATTTTGATGAATGCCTACAATAATGGTTTCTGGCAGGTCATCCCAGTAGGCGCCATATTGTAACGCGCCATAAAAGGGATCAAATAGATAATCTCCATCTAGAAGTATCAAGATCGGGTATTTTTTATTTGGATTTTTTTCTATTGATAGCGGCAGGCTTATGGTCATTTCTCTCTTTTCGCCAAGTATTTGAGAATCGAATGTGAAGGGTGTTTTTTGAGAAAAAACGGTTACGCTAAACAACAATAATAATAGTGTTTTTTTCATTATAAGGTTAGATTTGGTAGGGTCTTACGTCGTATACAATTTACAAAGCAAGATACTATAATATTTGTTTTTTATAGCAGGTGTTCTCTTTTTTTATGTTGTAAGTCTTAATGTGGCTGTGATTTTAGGTTTTTAATTGGTTAACGTTTCAATTAGTTTTCTCTATTTTTTTTACAAAAAAACCACAAACACTGCCTATAACTAAGGTGCGTGTTTGTGGTAGTGTCATTATAACCTACTTGTGCTAGCGGGTTTATGTTAGTGAATTGTCGTTTTCGTTAGGGAAAATAACCCATGGTTTAAATGTTTTTGCTTCCTCAAAGTCCATGCCTGCATACGAAATAATAATAATGATATCATCTTTTTGTACCTTTCTGGCAGCGGGACCGTTTAGTGTAATGGTTCCGGAGTTTTTTTCTCCTTTGATGGCGTAGGTTTCAAAACGTTCTCCGTTATTGATGTTTACAATTGAAACTTTCTCACCTTCAATAATATTAGATGCTTCTAACAGGGATTCGTCAATAGTAATAGAGCCGATATAATTTAAATCTGCTCCGGTTACCTTAACGCGGTGAATTTTTGATTTTAAGACTTGGATTTGCATGCTACAAAGGTAAATTAATTTAATGAAATGGTATCAATCAATCTAATATTGTTGACTATTACCGCTATAAAAGCTCTGTATTTTTTATTTTTGTTTTTTCGAGTGCAGTTTAAAAGTGTAGCTTCGTCTGCAATAGTAAAATATTCAAGAGTGAATTGAGTGTTATTTTCAAACGCTTTTTGAACCCATTTAGAAATCGTAAGCGTGCTGTCTTTTGAGAATTTTTCTTTTGCAGTTCTCAAAATTTTGTAAATCAGTGAGGCTTGCTCTCGTTCTTGTGGCGTTAAACGTTCGTTTCTAGAACTCATAGCAAGATTGTTGGCTTCTCTGTGTATGGGACAACCTACAACTTTTACTTGAAGTTTATTTTTAGAAACCATTTTTTTTACAATTTGTAGTTGTTGGAAATCTTTTTCGCCAAAATAAGCATTGTTAGGAGTAACAATCTCAAACAAACGTTTTACGATGGTTCCTACGCCATTAAAATGACCAGGTCTAAACTTGCCTTCCATTTGGTTTTCTAGTCCATCAAAATCAAATGATTGGGAAGTTGGTTTTCCGTCATAAATATCTTCAACAGTTGGCGCGTACAAAATAATGCTGTCGTCTAGATTTGTAAGCTTTTTAATATCTTCTTCCAGTGTCCTAGGATATTTTTCTAGGTCCTCTGGATTGTTAAACTGTGTTGGATTTACAAAAATACTAACCACTGTAGTGTCATTTTCTTGCAATGATTTTTTCATCAAAGCTAGGTGTCCTTCATGCAAAGCGCCCATTGTAGGAACAAATCCAATAGTCTTCTGACTATCTTTAATAGATTTTAAATAGTCCATCAAAGGTGCTTTTCCATAGAAAATTGGCATGGTAGTATTATTAAAATTAAATGCAAACTTACTATTTTAGTTAATAACTGCATAAATTTTTGTAATTTTGCATGGTTTTTATTGCCAATAAATAAAGTAAATTACAATATGAAAGATAAGAGGATATTATATGTATCATCTGAAGTGGTGCCGTATCTCGCTGAAAACGAGGTCTCTTTAATGTCTTATGACGTTCCAAAAATGATTAATGATCAAGGTGGACAGATAAGAATTTTTATGCCAAGGTATGGAAATATTAACGAGAGAAGACATCAATTACACGAGGTAATTAGACTTTCGGGGATGAATTTGGTAGTAAATGATTTGGATATGCCCTTAATTATTAAGGTTGCATCCATACCAAAAGAGCGTATACAAGTTTATTTTATTGATAATGATGACTACTTTAAACGTAAAGCAACTTTTGCTGACGAAGAGGGTGTTATGTATCCTGATAATGATGAGCGTGCAATTTTCTTTGCAAAAGGTGTAGTAGAAACAGTAAAAAAACTCAACTGGGTTCCAGACATCATTCACGTTCATGGATGGTTAGCAGCGATGTTGCCGGTTTATATGAAGCATTTTTATAAAAACGAAGCTTTATTTTCAGAAACAAAGATTGTAACATCTGTGTACAGTCAGTCTTTTGATGGTACTCTTGATGTTGAAATGATCAATAAAGTGAAATTTGATGGTGTTCCAGAAGAAGCAATATCTGATCTTGAAATCCCTAACTACGAGAATATTATTAAAACCACCATAAAGCATTCTGATGCAGTGATTATTGCTTCTGATTCACTGACGCCAAGTTTAACAAAATTTATAGAATCTTCAGGAAAACCTTTTTTACCTTTCGCACCGAAAGATGCATTCGCCGAGGCGTATACAAATTTCTACATAAACGAAATGCTTTAAATTAACCCTTTTTAATACATATGATTAATAATTCTTTATTCAAGAAAGTTTTCCTTGGTTTAACTGTTATTTTTATGGCTTCATGCGATAAAGATTTCAATGAAATAGGTGGTGATTTATTAGGAGATAACAATTTTGAACTCAACAAACAATCGTTCGGTGTAACTGGCTACAATCAAAAAACAGGTGTTGTACAGTCGAATAATTTAGATGTAAATGCGCTTGGAATTTATAACAGTAGCAATTTTGGTGAAACTACTGCTAATTTTAATACTCAACTTACATTAGCTACAGCGGTAACCTCAGTTAGTACAAATCCTTATGTAGAAAGCGTAGTTCTAACGGTTCCTTATTTTGTTGATAATAGCCAAACAAAAAATAATACTAATGGTTCTCCTACGTATGTATTAGATTCTATTTACGGTCCTGAAAAAGCTATTATGAAACTAAGCGTTTATGAGTCGGGTTTTTTTATGAGAGATGCTGATCCTAGCGGAGGTTTTCAGCAACAACAACGATATTTTTCAGATCAAAATTCAGATTTTGATAACTTTAAAAAACCAAATCGTTTAAATGATAGTTCAGAGAAAGTGCAAAACGATGAGTTTTTCTTTGATGCTACTGCAAAAAAGACTACTACTAAAGACACGGTTACAAAGGTTGAAACAACTACTTATGGTCCGCCTGAAATTCAGTTGAATTTGAATAAAAGTTATTTTAAAACCCGAATTATTGACGCAATTAACTCCGGGAAATTAGCTAATAATGATGTTTTCAAAAATTATTTTAGAGGTTTGTATTTTAAAATTGAAAAAGCAGGAACTAGTCCAGGAAATCTAGCTATGCTTAATTTTAAAAGTGGTAAGATTACCATTAAATACAATGAGGATTTAGTCACTACAACAGGCGGAGTAACCACAACTACTCGTATTAAAAAGACAATCGAACTTAACATGACGGGTAATACCGTTAGTTTATTGAGTAATGATTTTTCTACTAGTGGTTCTGTTTATAATAATTTGCCTTTTACTGGAAACACTACTACTGGTGATGATAAGCTTTTCTTAAGAGGAGGAGAAGGTTCGCTTGCTGTAGTAGAACTTTTTGATAAAACAGATGTAAAAGGATATACCGCTACGGGTGCTCTTACGGGTCCAAACAATATTTCGGATCAATTAGATGACCTAAGATTTCCTGCTGATGGAAAAAAATTATTGGTCAATGAAGCTAATTTAGTTTTTCATATAGATGCGGCTTCAATGGCTAGTAGTGTAGAACCTCAAAGAATATATTTGTATGACTTTACAAACAACCGAGTAATGTTTGATTATGCTGTAGACGATTCTGGTAATACTTTGGATGCCAAGAAAGGAAAAGTTATTTATGGCGGTCAATTAGTTAAAAATGCAACCACAAAAAGAGGTGTTTCTTATAAGATTAGAATTACAAACCATATTCGGAATTTAATCAACAACAAAGACTCTACTAATGTGAAACTTGGACTTGTTGTTACTGAGGATATAATTAAATCTACCTCATACAAAGTAAAATCAGCCAATTCATTTGTACGTGAAGTACCTGTTGGATCAGTTATGAATCCTTTAGGCACTATTTTATTTGGAGGGAATAGTTCTGTTCCGGCAGATAAGAGGTTGAAATTTGAAATTTATTTTACAAAACCTAATTAAGAAAAAAATATGTGTGGAATCGTTGGATATATTGGATTTAGAGAAGCTTACCCTATAGTAATTAAAGGACTGAAAAGACTAGAATATAGAGGTTATGATAGTGCTGGTGTTATGCTTTTTGATGGAGAAAATTTAAAAGTTTCAAAAACGAAAGGTAAAGTAGCAGATCTAGAACAAAAAGCATCTCAAGAAATAACAACCAACGGAAGTATAGGTATAGGGCATACACGTTGGGCTACACACGGTGTTCCTAATGATGTGAACTCTCATCCACATCTTTCAAATTCAGGGGATTTGGCAATTGTTCATAATGGAATTATTGAAAATTATGCTCCCTTAAAATCAGAGCTGACAAAAAGAGGATATATATTTCATTCAGATACTGATACGGAAGTTTTGGTTAATTTGATTGAAGAAGTGCAAAAAAAGGACAAACTAAAACTAGGTAAAGCAGTTCAAGTGGCTTTAAATCAAGTGGTAGGAGCCTATGCTATTGCTGTATTCGACAAAAAGAATCCTAATGAAATTGTTGCAGCCCGTTTGGGTAGTCCACTTGCTATCGGTGTAGGCGAAGGCGAATTTTTTGTTGCCTCAGATGCATCTCCATTTATAGAATTTACATCTAATGCTGTTTATTTAGAAGATGGTGAAATGGCTAACATAAGGTTGCATAAACCTATGAAAGTTCGAAAAATAAAAGATGATTCACTTGTAAATCCTACCATTCAGGAGCTCCAAATGAATTTAGAGCAAATTGAAAAAGGAGGTTATGATCATTTCATGATGAAAGAGATTTATGAACAGCCTAGTGTAATAAAAGACACCTACCGTGGTCGTTTACATGCTAATGAAGGGTTGATTCAAATGGCTGGTATTGAGGATAATTTAGAAAAATTTTTAAACGCAGATCGTATTATCATCGTAGCTTGCGGAACTTCATGGCATGCTGGATTGGTTGCTGAATATGTTTTTGAAGAATTTGCAAGGATACCTGTAGAAGTGGAATACGCTTCTGAATTTAGATATAGAAACCCCATTATAAACAAAAAAGATATTGTTATTGCAATTTCACAATCTGGTGAAACAGCAGACACTATGGCTGCCATAAAATTAGCCAAAGAAAATGGTGCTTTTGTTTTTGGAGTTTGTAATGTTGTTGGTTCGTCTATATCAAGGGAAAGTCATGCTGGTGCTTATACACATGCTGGACCTGAGATTGGAGTAGCTTCTACCAAGGCTTTTACAACGCAAATTACAGTATTGACAATGATCGCTTTGAGACTAGCAAAGGCTAAGGGTACTTTATCTCACTCAGCTTTTCATGCATATTTAGAAGAGCTTGAAATTATACCTGAAAAAGTAAAAGAAGCTCTTGAAACAAATGCAAAAGCTCAAGAAATTGCTTCTATATTTAAAGATTCATCAAACTGTTTGTACCTTGGTCGTGGTTATAATTTCCCAGTAGCACTTGAAGGCGCTTTAAAGCTAAAGGAGATTTCGTATATTCATGCTGAAGGATATCCCGCTGCCGAAATGAAACACGGACCTATAGCATTGATTGATGAATCAATGCCGGTAATAGTTATTGCGCCTAAACAAGGTCATTATGATAAAATTGTAAGTAACATACAAGAAATTAAGTCTCGTAGTGGAAGAATTATAGCAGTTGTTACAAAAGGAGATACACAAGTTAGGGATCTCGCTGATTATGTAATTGAGATACCTGAAACTTCTGATGCGCTATCGCCTTTAATTACTACAATACCTTTGCAATTATTATCCTATCATATTGCAGTAATGCGTGGTTGTAATGTTGATCAACCTAGAAACCTAGCTAAATCTGTTACTGTTGAATAAGTAGTTTTTAACTAAACGTATACTAACCCTGAAATTAATTTTTCAGGGTTTTTTTATGGATTTGTATTTTTTACAACAAAGATGCGAAACGGTCTTTGATACATGATTTTTTATGGTTTTTGTTACTTTTATGAAATATTTAAAAATTAATAAAATAATTATCAAATATGTATTTTTTATATGCGTGCATAATGAATATCTTTTTTTTAAGCATAAAATTTAACATAAAAATAATAATAGCAAATATGAATTAACCTCAATTCTTTCTATTTAACTGCTGAATATGAAATTTATTCGTTCCTTTTTTAATAATATCAAAAATATTTGTACTTTGGCTACATAAACCAACTAATTATAGACTAATGAGAGTGTATTTACTTTTTTTGACATTGTTTTTTTGCAGCATATCGTTTGCACAAAGTACAATTTCAGGTGTTGTTACAGATAGTAACAACCAGCCAATTCCTGGAGCCAACATTAAGGTTGTTGGAGAGTCTGCAGGTACAACTAGTGATGTAACAGGTGCGTTTGCATTAAAGTCATCAAAAAGACCACCCTTTGTAATAGAGGTATCCACTGTTGGTTTTACTTCTCAAAGAGTATCTGTTACTTCAAGTAGCCAAAAAGTTACTGTTAAATTATTGGATGAGGAGAACAAGCTTGATGAAATTGTAATTTCTGCTTCAAGAACTCCAGAGCGTGTTCTTGAGTCTCCAGTTACTATTGAAAGAATGGGAATTGCTGAAATCAAGAAAACAGCATCGCCTTCTTTTTACGATGGGTTAGAGAATATGAAAGAAGTCCAAATGAATACTTCAAGTATGTCATTTAAGTCTATTAACACTAGAGGATTTGCAACAGTTGCAAACACGCGTTTCATGCAATTAGTTGATGGTATGGATAATTCTTCGCCTTTGTTAAATTTTGTATTGGGTAACTTGATTGGTGTTTCTGAAATTGATGTGCAGTCTGTGGAGTTGTTACCAGGGGCATCTTCTGCTTTGTATGGTGCTAATGCTTTCAACGGAATTTTGTTTATGACAAGTAAAAGTCCATTTACTAGTGAAGGGATTAGAGCTTACGCTAAATTTGGTCAAACCAGCCAAAAAGCAGCAGGTACAAATGACTATGTTGATTACGGAGTTCGTATGGCAAAAGCTTTTAATAAGTATTTTGCAGCCAAAGCAAATTTTGCTTATATGAGAGGAACGGAATGGCATGCTGTTAATTATGATGATAAAACAGTTGCAGGTAGAGATAGAACTCATTATGGATATGATGGAATCAATGTATATGGTGATGAAGTTGCAACAGTAATTCCTGCTCCTACTTTACCTAGCGATAGGGTTTCAAGAACAGGTTACAACGAAACTGATTTAACAGATAATAAAGTTTCTAATACTAAAATAGATTTCTCTTTACATTTACGTCCACTTGGAGATGAAAGATTAGAGGTTATTTGGCAAAGTAAATTTGGTTACGGTAATACGGTATACCAAGGTGCAAATCGTTATTATTTGAATAACTTTTTCATGCAACAGCATAAATTAGAATTTAAAGGTAAAAATTTCTTTTTAAGAGGTTATACTACTACTGAAGATGGTGGTCAATCATATGACATGTTGTTTACTGGTATTAACATAAATAGAAAGTGGAAGTCAGATCAACAATGGTTTACTGAATATGGTACTACATTTGCTAATTCTACACTTGGAGGTATGTTGCCAGCAGATGCACACAGAGCGGCTAGAGCAAGAGCGGATCAGGGAAGATTCTTGCCAGGTACTCCTGAGTTTAGAAATGCTTTTAATCAAGTGACTAATGAAGCAAGTGTTTTGTCTGGTTCTAAGTTAGTTGACAATTCAAGAATTTATCATTCTGATGTTAATTATAACTTTAAAGATTTAATCAAATTTGCAGAAATTCAAGTTGGTGGTTCTTACAGAGAATATAAGTTGAATTCATTTGGTCGTATTTATACAGATGCTAATGGTCCTATAAATTATAATGAATACGGAGGATATACTCAAGTAATGAAAAAAATGATGGACGATCGTTTAAAATTTACAGGATCTATTCGTTATGACAAAGCACAAAATTTTGATGGAAATATTTCTCCAAGAGTTTCGCTAGTCTATTCAGGTGGTCAAAATAAAAATCATAACTTTAGAGGTTCGTTCCAGACCGGTTTTAGAAACCCAACTACTCAAGATCAATACATAGGTTTTAATGTAGGTAGCGCTATCTTACTTGGTTCTGCGCCAGATAACCTAACTCGATTTACAGAGACATTACCTATATCTGGAGCAATAGGTCAAGGTTTTGCTGGAGGAAGTACAGTTACCATAAATGGTCTTAATGCATACAATAATTCGTATACGGCTTCTTCAGTATTAGCTTTTGCTTCAGCAGGAAATCCTGCATTATTGAGAAAAACAAATGCTGGTTTAGTAAAGCCTGAAGAGGTTAAGGCTTTTGAACTTGGATATCGTTCTTTTATTAATAGAACATCTATCGACATCAATGGGTATTATAATGTATATAATAACTTCATTGGAAACTTAAATGTGATCGCTCCATTATATGGAACAGCAACAGATGGAGGAGGATTAACAACTGCCGGAGGTCAACAATCTATACATGCTATACAAAATGGCAATACTAGAACCTTTCAATTGTATACAAACACGCCACTTGAAATTGAATCTATTGGTTTTGGTATTGGTTTGTCAAGAAAAGTATATAAAGAGTTTGAGATAGGTGCTAATTACAATTATGCTGAATTTAGTTTTGATCAATCTAAAGATCCAAGTTTTGAAGCTGGATTCAATACTCCAAAACACCGTATTAAAGCTTCAATAGGTAATGAAAAATTACTCCCTAATTTTGGGTTTAACATCAGCGGAAGATGGAATAGTGAATATTTATGGCAATCTTCTTTTGCAGACGGAACTATAGCTTCAGCCACGGTAATTGATGCTCAATTGAATTACAATTTCCCTTCTTTGAAATCAACTCTAAAAGTTGGAGCTTCAAACATAGGAGGTAAAGAGTATGGACAGGTATTAGGAGCGGGTCTTATTGGACAACAGTATTTTGCTTCATGGACTATTAACCCTTAAGGATTAGATTAACAGTAAAATCAAAGAAAAATGATAAAAAATTTCAAATGGTTACTATTTGCTTCCCTAGCATTTGTAGCGTGTAATAATGAGGATGAAGTTGTAGTAGATACTACGTCTTCTGATGGAAAAGCTTTGACTGCTGGTTCTGCAGTTGTAACAAAATATGTAGCGCTTGGAGATTCGTATGCTGCTGGTTTTAGTGATAATGCTTTGTTTATAGAAGCGCAAAAAGGTTCTTATGCTAATATTATAGCACAGCAATTTGCGTTAAAAGGTGGAGGAGAATTTAAGACGCCTTTGATGGCTGATAACATAGGTGGGTTGTTACTTGGTGGGAACGTAATTTTAAATCAACGATTGTTTTTTAATGGTGCTGCACCTGCTCTGGTAACAGGAAGACCTTCTACGGAAGTTACTACAAAGCTTACAGGTCCTTTTGGTAACTTGGGTGTTCCAGGTGCAAAAAGTTACCACTTAGTAGCGCCGGGATATGGTAATGTGGCTGGTGTAGCTACAGGTGCTGCAAACCCATACTTTGCTCGATTTGCTACATCAGCTTCAACAACAGTTGTGGCAGATGCAGTTGCTCAGGATCCTACCTTTTTCTCATTGTGGATTGGTGGTAATGATGTATTAAGTTATGCTACTTCTGGCGGTTCAGGAAGAAACCAAACCGGTAATACGAATCCTGCTACTTATGCGAGCAATGATATTACAGACCCAACTGTTTTTGCTGGTGTTTATAACAGTATCGTTAATGCAATGACAGCAAAGGGAGCGAAAGGTGTTGTGGCAAATTTACCTTATGTAACGGCTTTGCCTTATTTTACAACAGTTCCGTTTAATCCATTGACAGCATCAGTTTTAGGTCGTGGAAATGTTGCGGTTGGAACAGCAACGATTCAAGGTTTGAATTTGCAATTATACGGGCCATTAAAACAAGCTTTAACTGCATTTGGTGCCGGTTCTAGAATAGAATTGTTGTCTACTACTACTGCGAACCCTTTATTAATAGTTGATGAGAGTCTGCCTAATCTTGCGGCACAATTAACGGCTGCTTTTACACCTACATTAGGAGCTCAAACTGCTGCATTCTATGGTCAAGTTTTCGGTCAAGCTAGGCAAGCTACTAAGGAAGATCTTGTGGTGCTTACTGCACAAACTGTAATTGCATCAGCGCCTGTAGGTGTTCCTGCTCCGTTGAATGTTTTTGGGGTAACATATCCAATGCAAGACGTACATGTTTTAACTAAAGCTGAAGTGGCTGAAGTGAAAGTGGCTACAGATGCATACAATGCTACTATCAAATCTATAGCCGATTCAAAAGGTTTAGCGTTTGTAGAGTTAAAATCAGTAACAGATCAGTTAGCAAATGGTGGAATAATATATAATAACTATAGAGTTACTTCAGCTTTTGTTACTGGTGGAATGTTTTCCTTAGATGGAGTGCATCCAAGTCCAAGAGGATATGCAATTATTGCTAATTTGTTTACAGATGCTATAAATGCAAAGTTTGGATCTAATTTCAAAAATAAGGATGTAAGTTTATATAAAATACTTTATCCGGCTACTTTATAAGCTTTAAATCATGGAATAAAAAATAACCATCTGTTTTTGCAGGTGGTTATTTTTTTGAGGATATTGTTGTTATTGGATTGTTTTTAAGCCTTTTCTTTGTTAAGAAGTAAAAATATCCATTTTTTATAAAAAATAATTGATTTTATATTTTAAAAAATTATCTTTGCACACTGAAAAAAGCATTTAATCGATACGTTTCGATTGATACTATTTCATAAACCTAAATAGCTATTTAATAAATACATAAGTAATGTCGAAAGTAATAGGAAAAGTTGCCCAGATCATTGGACCAGTAGTTGACGTAGTTTTCAACGGTAAGGATGTTGAACTTCCAAAAATTTATGATTCGTTAGAAATCACAAAAAAAGATGGTACTTTACTAGTACTTGAAGTACAATCTCACATTGGTGAAAACACGGTTCGTACCATTTCGATGGACTCAACAGATGGTTTGAGTAGAGGTTATGAAGTAGTTGGAACAGGAAATCCTATTCAAATGCCAATTGGTGCCGATGTTTACGGAAGATTATTTAACGTAATTGGAGATGCTATTGACGGTTTGCCAGAATTGTCTAAAACGGGTGAAAACGGAATGTCAATTCACCGTCAGGCACCTAAATTCGAAGATTTATCAACTTCTTCTGAAGTTTTATTCACGGGTATCAAAGTAATTGATTTGATTGAGCCTTACTCAAAAGGGGGTAAAATTGGATTATTTGGTGGAGCCGGTGTTGGTAAAACAGTATTGATTCAGGAGTTGATTAACAATATTGCAAAAGGTCACGGTGGACTTTCAGTATTCGCAGGAGTAGGTGAAAGAACACGTGAAGGTAATGATTTGCTTCGCGAGATGTTAGAGTCAGGAATTATAAAATATGGTGATGAGTTCATGCATTCTATGGAAAATGGAGGATGGGATTTATCTAAAGTTGATTTACTAGGAATGAGAGAGTCTAAAGCTACTTTCGTTTTCGGACAAATGAATGAGCCTCCAGGAGCTCGTGCTCGTGTGGCACTTTCTGGATTATCTATTGCGGAGTATTTCCGTGATGGAGCAGGAACTGATCAAGGTAAAGATGTATTGTTCTTCGTGGATAATATCTTCCGTTTTACTCAGGCGGGTTCTGAGGTATCGGCACTTTTAGGTCGTATGCCATCTGCTGTAGGATACCAACCAACATTAGCTACAGAAATGGGAGCGATGCAAGAGCGTATCACATCTACTAATAAAGGTTCTATTACATCTGTACAAGCGGTTTACGTTCCTGCGGATGATTTAACAGATCCAGCTCCGGCTACAACTTTTGCTCACTTAGATGCAACAACAGTATTGTCTCGTAAAATTGCTGAGTTAGGTATTTATCCTGCGGTTGATCCATTGGATTCAACTTCAAGAATCCTTACTCCTCAAATCTTAGGTGATGAGCATTATGATTGCGCACAAAGAGTAAAAGAAATTTTACAAAAATACAAACAATTACAAGATATCATTGCGATTCTTGGTATGGAAGAGTTGTCTGAAGAAGATAAGTTAGCCGTTTCAAGAGCGCGTCGTGTACAACGTTTCTTATCTCAACCTTTCCACGTTGCTGAGCAATTTACAGGGTTAAAAGGAGTTTTAGTTGATATCAAAGATACTATCAAAGGTTTTAATATGATTATTGATGGTGAATTAGATCACTTGCCAGAATCAGCATTCAACCTTAAAGGTACTATTGAAGAGGCTATAGAAGCTGGAGAGAAAATGTTAGCGGAAGCATAAATTAGTATTCGGTGTTCAGTCTCAGCATTTTGTATTGAGACTGTTAACTGAGACTGTAAACTAAAAAATATGTTATTAGAAATAGTTTCACCAGAAGCAAAATTGTTCTCAGCAGAGGTTACCTCAGTAACGTTGCCAGGAGTTGACGGTAGTTTTCAAATATTGAATAATCACGCTCCAATAGTTTCTATTTTAGAAAAAGGACTTGTGAAAATTACAGCTTCAAATTTTAAATTTGCAAAAGAAGTTGCGGCTAAATTCACTATGGTAGATGCTCAAAACTATACTTTGGAAATTAACTCGGGTACCATTGAAATGAAAGACAATAAAGTAATTGTTTTAGTTGACTAAAATGATTTTAAAAAAAATAGAAAACCTCGCTACATGCGGGGTTTTTTTATAGCCAATCCCAAATCATAATATGCCAAGTAATGTCTTTCTCCTGATATGTTTTTAAAGTTGTAAACCCAACAGCTTGATGCGCGTTTAACGATCTCGCATTTATGGACGCTACTTCGGTAATAAGACAGTCATACTGATAACTCAATTCATCTTTGTAAAAATGGTACAGTTTTTTAAAGATACCTAATTCTCGATATTCTTTTGCAATACATATTTGCCCCATTATGATATAGTTTTTATTGCGCGGCACTAGGTTTTGAATTTCATCAAACAGTGGCTTTAAGGCTTTGATAGTGTCTTTAAAACTTGGTTTCATCACAAGTGCATAACCTATTACGGTATCATTTGCTTTCGAGATGCAATGCGGACATGCATTATTCATTTGTTCTAATAATTCAAAAGTATGCTGAATAGTAACAAAACCCTCTTTCTTTTTCTCCTCTACAGATATGTTATTGGATACATTTTGCTGTTGTAGGGTGATAATCTCTTGTAATTCTTTTGAAGTTGATGCTCTTGTGAATTGAATATTTTTCATGGTCTTACGGTTTAATAGATAGTGCCCATGCAAGTTAAAAATAATGAAGCTTGCTTTTATTTAATTATTGTTTTTTTGTTTAGATCAATTTAAGATGTTTATAGGCAAATGCTAGTTTTATTGGCATTATTTAAAATTTGCATCAAATGATTAAAATAAAAAAAATCGAAATCATAAAGTATACTTTACGATTTCGATTTTTTAATTAAAGAAATTAAATATTTTTAAAAATCTACATTATTTTCTTAACTCTTTTGGATCTATCTGCTATATATGATACTAACCAAGCTATTTGGCCTTCTTTACTGAAATACAATTTCTTGTTTTTGATATCTGGAATGTTTTCTAGTAGTGTAATTAAAATATTATTTCCAGATATCAAATGCTTTTGAGAATAAGTGTTTAGAACTCTTTCTATCTCTTTATCAGTGGCTGCCATTTGCTTGTATCGTGTATAATTGTTTTTGATTACTATATCATAATTAATAACGTCATCCATAGTAAATTCGCAAAAGTTATCGTCAGTTTTTGCCATACTTAATGTAAAGAAAGCCCAAACCGCACCACCGGAAAAGTATACAGAACTTTTGTCCATTGCTTTTGGCTTAGAATTAAACATTGCTTTTGTTTGTGCACGTAACTCAGGCATATATTCAAAAGATTTTGAATTGTAATCGCTTATTTCCTCTGATTTTGTTCTTTTGTTTACAATTTCAGTTAATGTGATAGAACCGTAATTTAAGCTTACAGGGAAAAATACAAATTCTTCCATAGCAGATACATCTACGTAACCTCCTTTTGTATTTCCACCTCCGATATCAAGTACCAATGAATTTTTGTATTTGTTAGGGGGAATTAATCCTTTCATGAGCATCTTTCCTTCTTGGCTTGCATCAATAAAATCCAAGTCTTTTCCTGTTTCGGCTTTCATTCGACCTATTAAGTCCTTGTGGTTTTTTGCCATTGCAACTCCAGATGAACCTATTAAGAAAACATTTTCGTTTGGTACTTTGAATTCGGTTTCTATTGTTTTTAAGTTTTCTTTTACCACTTTAATAGTCTTAAGAATTTCTTCCTCGCCAAGATTTCCATTGATAGAAATTCCTTTTGCAATACCTACATTTTCGGTCCAAAACTTTTTTACTTCATAATTTCCTCTTTTGATGTTGTCTACATCCAATACAGAAACTTTAACTCCTTTACTACCAATTTCGATCCCGGCATATAAATCTTTATTGGGTTGAGCATTAGCACTGTTTGTTATTACAAATACAACTATAGCAGTAACAGTTTTTATTTTATTTTTAATTGATGACATCCGCTTAATTTTCATTGTTTTCTAATTAGTCTTATTTTTAGATTGTATTTGTTTTATTTTTTAAAATATAGTTTTCGCAATTATTGCATTGTCACGATTGATAAATTATTTAATATGACTTTTTTTTAACAAAAAATAATAAATTTCTGCAAATGTATAGGTTTAAATCGATTGCATAAGAGGCATAGCTAAATAGTCGTTTAAGAAGAAATATTATCGATAAAATACATAATTAAATATTTTTTTTTTTAATTGTGTTTAATACGGTTTGTTTATTGTAAAACTAATCTTATTATTTAAAATATTTATGTAAAGTGTTTAAGAGATAATTATTAAGAAGTTGATTAATAATGTTTTGATATTTTGTAAAAGCCAAAAAAGCCCAACAATTTTAGAATTTGTTGGGCTTTTTTGTAAAAAAATTAAATTATTTACATTGGTCAAGAAAGCTACTCAGCTCCATCTGTACGGGCTCTTTCAACAACATAAAGGCCTACTTTGTGACCTAGTTCTAATCCTTTTTCACAATCGCTTCGGTAGTGGATACATCCAAACATTCGAGAATCTGACGCTTCTTTTGCCATAGCATCAAAAGTTTTTGATTTTGTTGGGATTAGATGGGTTAGTACCAAACTTGCTGCTCCACTAAAGGTAGAGTGTCCTGATACATAGGCAGGAAAATTTGGTGTTCCCGTGAGTGTTTTAATAGAAGGATCCATTTGCGAAGGTCTTGGATTGAAATAGGTGTACTTTGCGTCCCAGCAACTTATGGCAGCATCCATCATGGCAATGTTTAGTAAGGCGAGGTTTCGAGCCCAACGCACTTCACTGTAGCGTAAGGGAACAAATTCTTCGGCTGCAATTGCGTTCCAGTGGCCAGGTGGCGTGTAGGTTCCTATGCCATCAGCCCAAAAAGTTACTATTTTCATGTTTTTTTGGGTTGCATTCAATCCGTAATTTTTAACTTCAGCCAGTTCTTTTGCAAACTGCTCTGATTTTGTAGAGGGCGGTGGAACTGGGCGGCTAGCAATAACCATTTCTGGAGTCATTAAAAATGATTTTACTTTTCCAAATAATGGCAACATGGGAGGCCTTGCGGGGATATCTAATGACTTCCAAGGCATTTCTCCAGTTGCTGCAGTTTGAGTTTCTAGTTGTGTCCACAGTGTTTGATTGCCTACTGCAGCACCCATGCCATCTTGGGAGGCTCTGGTAATGAATTTGCTAGCAATTTTCCGACCTAAAGTGATACCAGCGTCAACATCAGTTCGAACGTTTGCACCACTTATGATGCGATATAATTTTTGTTCCTCGGCTTTTTCTTGAATAAAAGCGATCTCCGTTGGGAATAATAATTTTAATATTTCAACTGTGACACCTGCTAAAACCGCATCTTCTGATGGGTAAGAGGGCAGGTTACTTTTTGGGACCAAGACAGGTAAAGAGGTGTCAACGGTGTAAGGTGCGGCTCTATTGTAGAGTTTCTTGTAATGCCATGTTGCTACTAGTGCGTCGTACTGAGCTGTAGCCACATACGCATATGCTCTCGCGGCATAAGGAGGATTCGAAAATGGAAATTGAGGATTTGCGAAAGGGTTTGATGCTGATGGTGTTGGATAGCTCCCGTCAGGATTTTTGTAAGGTGGCCGATTGTGTTTAGCAACTAACGTTCGCATAATTTCATTCCATCGTAGTACACCTCCCGCACTCCAATACTCAATTATTTCTTTTTGCTCTCGCGTTATATTAGCTTGATAACTTTTTATTTCGTTAATTTCTCTGGTAAAAGCAGCTGTATTGGTTGCAATGGGTACATCCAGTGTGAATTCATCTGGGGTTGATAATACTATTGTTTTCCAGCTTCCAGCTTGAGCGTCGTCGTTTATTGGATTCAATGATGCAAGGTTCTTATTGCGCTCATGAATATCATCACTGCACGAAAAAAGGACTTGCGATAGCGCAATGCAAACTGTAATTCCTATTGTTTTTAGAACTTTATTTTTCATTTTCTTTTTTCGATTTAGTTGTTTTGATAATATAAAAAAGCCCACTATAAAAGGTATTTGATTGCCCTACATTGCGTCCGTCTGCCGTAAAGTTACATCCAGCAATAAGGGATAAACCTTCTATTTTTTGTAATGTATATTTAGAATTTAGACCAATTTTTAGAGCATTCATTGTGTTTGATGGGAAAGGCATATTGTTTGTGGTAATGTCAAACCCACCAGATTGTGTAACCCAATTTTCTAAGACTGCTTCGGCAATTAATCTTGAACTGCGGTACCCAATGCGGTAATTTATTGTTATTTGATCAGGCATGTCAACTTCATTGCTATAGTGTATTTCGTCAGTCAAGTATGCATTTCGTTCAATTTTAATGTTACTTCTTTTTAAATATGCAGCTGAAAATGTATAGAAAAGCCATCCTCTTTGATAATCAGTCATTATTCTAAAGGACGCTACCTTGCTTTTGGATCCAATACTAAGCGGTAAATAATCAGCGGCATAGTTTGAAATAGGTCCTGATAAGTTTCCCAAGACATAAAGAGAGAATGTGGAGTTGCCAAAGTTTTTCTCAATGGGCATGTATTTCAGTGTAAGTGTTAGGTCTTGAATTCCTTTTTGGCCTTTAAGTGTGCCTGCAGATGCCTCAGTTGATACATAGGGAATATTAAAAAGCATGTTTAGTTTATCTGAAATTCCGTAGTTACCCATAATTGATGCGGATTTTGTACTCACGGTGCCTAGGTTTAGATTTTCACGTTTAAAATTTCCTTCCCAATATTGACTCCATTGGCTGTATTGGTATATAGATCCAAAACAAAAGTTGTTTTTACTCATCATTATGGCATCAAGATCTGTTTGAGCATTCATAAGTAGAGGTGCCATCAGCAGCCAACTCAGATAAATTTTTTTCATCAAAAAAATGGTTTTTGGTTAATGGTTTAGTGTTTTACTGCATAAAAATTTATTGTTTCTAATTTGTTACTGCTACTAATTTTAAAATCTGGTTGAAATACCAATGTTAATGGTATAATCAGCAAATGCTGCATCACCCTGAACATGAGTTCCTGTTGTTACAGAATTTTCTTTGTCGGTTACACTTTGCGTACGGTTACGAACCACTGCAAACGGTACTGATGCAAACAGGATAACTTTTTTATATTCATAGTTTACGGAAGGTTCTACAGACCAGATGTAACCTGGGCGACGGAAATCTCCACTCCCGCCTACAAGATCATGTACAGGAATCCCTTCTAATCGTGCACCTACGGCTAGAGACAATCCTTTTATTTGATTTACTGAATAATTAAAGCCAGCTCTAAACATATATTGATCTGGCACACTCATAATCGCTTCGTTAGCAAGTCGCGATGCTAATGTTTCTCTGTAGGTCCTCGTTCCGTTTTGTTCACGTGGATTTATTAAGTAATAGAAATTACCGTAAACTCCAAAGTTTTGTATGAAGTTGTAAAATGTATTGACTTCAAAAGTAAATCCGGTACCTCCGTCTCCTAACTGGATAGATTGATCTACTGGGCGCTGTTCTTTTGTTCCGTTTGGACCTACATTATAAAAATAATCTTTATAGTTGTAATCACCGGTTGGTAATTTTATCCCTAGTCCTAGTTGTATGTTTCCTTTTGTATTTTTTGTTGGGTCTAACATCCATCTGTAAGCTGCAAATCTAATATCGCCAATGCCAAACGAGCTGGTCGAATTGCGTTCTCTTTTTACGTACGTGCCATTTACTAATCCATGTTCGTACAAGGAAGAACGAACATTGTTTGAAATAGGAAGATCGACCATAACGGACCAACGGTTGTTTAATATTCGGGTCAATGAAAGGTTGAAAACGGAAGTGTAATTGATGACTTCTGTTTTTTGCACTAATCTGTCTTTGTTTTCCTCTGTTCCAGAAAAGTGTCTGAATGATCTAAAATAGCGACCGCTGCTGGCGAATTGCCATCCTGCAACATTAGTACTATCAGCATGGATCGACATGCAACTTGTCGCATTACCTTTGATAGCGACACATCCTTGTGCTGATGTGTTTTGGGTATTAAAAGCAATTGTAATAATTAAGATAAAAATATAAACAGATTGTATAGCGGATAAATTTTTCATGTTTTAGTTTTTTAAAATGGTTAATTGTATAAAACAGCTTAACAACAACTTCTTGCTAAAAGAAGGTCGGTGTTAAAAATGATAATGTTTGTTTGATTGGTAGTGTCTCTTTATAACAACGTTTACTATTGGCTTTCGCCAAAAAAATTCGTTGGTTTTAAAAGGTGAAACGGGTAGAGTAAAGGTTGTCTTTGATATAAAGAACTGTTTTAAAATCGATTTTTGAATTTGTAAATCAATCTAAGTCATGATTTTGAAAGCCAGTTGTACAAAGTATACCAGAATAGAAATTCAAACTAGGCCTGTGAAATCATTCACAAAAAGTGAATTCAGAAAATACAAAAGACTATTTTGTATTTATAAAGGACATAATTTCTAAAGAAAGGTTACTAAATGGACAGATTTAGCTAAAAAAACAATCATGAATTATCTTGTCTTTACAAAACCAGATAAAAGCGAATGTTTGCACTACAAGGAGAGAATATTTAAACGAAATCGGGTGGTGAATACGATAAAGAAAGGTATCCAGAATTTAATGCTTGGTGGTTTGGCATAATGATAGTTTCAGTTGCAGGTAGGACTGCTTTTGGAGAAAAACCTATGCAATAAGCATTACTTGGAATATAATCTTGAAGAAATGACTTTATGAGTTTTTTTACTGGAGATTCTTTAGATGAAGATCCGTCAAATAATTGGTTGTTTACAATATCTTTTAAGTCTTGGCTCACTGCCACTTGATTTGAATTGTATAGATAGTATAAACTTAAAATGTTATTTTGAATCCTTTTTTTGAAAATATGATAGGTTACATGATTTATCGTTACATTTTCATTTACAAGTTCAAAATCAGTATCCTCAACAAAAGAATACAAACTCGCATTTAATTGAATGACTTTGAAATTTATATTTTTAGTATTCTCGATTTTATGAACCCATTCCTGTTCTTTTTGATCAGCAAACATTAAATAATAGCTGAGCGCGTTGTAAAACAACGTGACTATTATAAAAAGAATGGCAATTCGTTTACTCATTATATAAAAGTACTAAACTATTTATTTGATATTAACACAAAATATCAACTTATGTATATTTTTAACATAATATTATGAAATTAAAATAAATTGATTCTATATTATCATGAAGTACTCTTTGATTTTGTCAAAAATGGATCGTAAAATTTGTAATTTGTTTATTTGTAAGTTGCTGCGTTTAGGTTAATAGTAGCTTTCATTAATATTTTTTAAAGGATATATTTCAGGAATAAGGGATTCAGTTAAAATGATTAATTTTGTAGTCTATGAAAAAATTTCCAGAGCATTTATCTCAAAAAATTGAAATCAGAAAGGAGCAAAATGCCTTGCGCACATTACCCACTTTACGTAGAGAAGTTGATTTCTCTTCGAATGATTATTTAGGTTTTTCCCGGTCAGAATCTATTTTTACTGCCACTCATGATTTTTTGGTTTGTCATAACATGCTTCAAAACGGCGCTACGGGATCAAGACTAATTTCTGGAAATCACAAGCTTTATCAAACTACCGAGGATTTCATTGCTATTTTTCATCACGCTGAAACGGCATTGCTTTTCAATTCAGGATATGATGCTAATCTTGGTTTTTTTAGTTCGGTACCGCAAAAGGGAGATTTAATTCTATACGATGAGTTGTGTCATGCCTCCATACGTGATGGGATTCAGTTATCAAGAGCCAAGGCCTATAAATTCAATCATAATGATTTTGAAGATTTAGAAAATTTGATTCTACGAAATCCTAATACAGTTATTTATATCGTTACAGAATCAGTTTTTTCTATGGATGGGGATTGTCCTAATCTTGAAGAATTGGTAAAGGTTTCAAGTAAACACAATTGTTATCTTGTTGTTGATGAAGCGCATGCGCTAGGTGTTTTTGGAGATAAAGGAGAAGGATATGTGCAAATGCTTGGTTTGCAAGATCATGTTTTTGCCCGAATTATGACTTTCGGGAAAGGTTTGGGTTGTCACGGTGCGGCTATTTTAGGATCACAAAATTTACGGGATTATTTAGTAAACTTTGCCCGAAGTTTTATTTACACTACAGGACTTTCTCCACATGCTGTAGCGACCATTTTTATAGCGTACCAATGTTTGACAAACGATTCAGAGTCTATTGTTAAACTCAAAGAGAACATTGTACATTTCAATCAAGAAAAAAATCTCTTAGGATTAAAACCCCTCTTTGTTCGCAGTAAATCAGCAATTCAATCTGCTATTATTCCCGGGAATGAAAAAGTAAAAGCGATTGCAAGTCAATTGCAAGAAAAGGGATTTGATGTAAAAGCGATTCTCTCACCTACAGTGCCAGAGGGTCAAGAGCGGCTTCGTTTTTGTTTGCACAGTTATAATTCTACAGAACAAATTTCGGCTTTGATGCATTGTATCTACTCACTTTTATAATTTAGTTTCGTTTTTTTGTAACGTTTTGTAAATTTAATTACTTATTTCATGTAAATAGATAAACAAAAAAATAAAATGAAAAACATAATTAGAACATCATTATCAGCACTTGCAATGCTTTTAATGTCTCAAGTAAGCATAGCGCAAAACAATAAAAAATCAGCAATTCCAGAAAATGAAAACTCTTTATTATGGGAGATTTCAGGTAACGGAAATACAAAGCCGTCTTATCTTTATGGTACAGTACACATGATTTGCAATGATGATTATTTTCTTACAGATAAAACAAAAAAAGCGTTAAATAATGCCGAAAATTTGTTTCTTGAAATTGATTTGAACGATCCTAATGAAATGGCTTATTTGCAAAAATCGGCAATGGGTTCAGAGCCTTTAAGCAAAAGACTTACAGTTCAACAACTTGCAGACTTGGATTCTATCTTGAAAGAAAAAACAGGTATGACTGTTCAACAGGTAGACAATTTTAGTTTGTTTACGGTGATGAGTTTGATTACTATGAAATCTTTTGGGTGTGCTAATTTGAAATTCTATGAGATGGAACTATCAAGTATTGCTAAAGCGGCGAATAAAAAATTAGGAGGATTAGAAACGGGTGAGGCGCAAATGCAATTCATGGGTAAAGCCTATAATGATGACCAAATGATTGCTATGTTAAAGGAATCAAAACTTGAAGATACCCAGAAAATGGTTCAGTCTTATAAAAATGAAAATTTAGTAGAATTGTACAACCAAATTACAAATCCTAAATTCCTAAACGAAAACTCAAAAAAATGGTTGCTTGAAGAACGCAATACCAATTGGGTTGAGAAAATGCCGAGTCTTATGAAAGAGAAAAGTTCTTTTTTTGCAGTAGGTGCAGGACATTTGTTAGGTGAAAAAGGAGTGATCAACTTGCTAAAAAAAGCAGGATATACCGTAAAGCCGATATTGAACTAAAGTTGAATTTAAATCGAATAGTAATTTTTAGATTAGTAAAACAAAAACAATGATTTTCAATTTTTTGTGTTAATATAAGAGTTGAATGCTTACCAGCAATCTATGATAAGTGTTATAAGATTTAAAAGAATACTAGAAATAAGCCCATCTTTGTGATGGGTTTTCTATTTTTGTACAAATTCATAAATCATGAAACTATTTATAACAGGAATAGGAACCGATGTAGGTAAAACTATTGCAGCAGCTATTATTACAGAGGCGCTTGAGGCTGATTATTGGAAGCCCATTCAAGCCGGAGATTTAGACCATTCAGACAGTCATAAAGTGAAATCCTTTTTGTCAAATTCTAAAACAGTACTTCACCCGAATGCTTATGCCTTAAAAACTCCAGCAAGTCCGCATTATGCAGCAGCTTGTGAAGGTATTGTTATTGATTTACAAAAAATAGTAGAGCCACAAACTGAAAATCACCTTGTGGTAGAAGGTGCAGGTGGCGTATTTGTTCCAATAAATGATTCAGATTGTGTAATAGATTTGATTCAACCTGACTATAAAGTTATTGTGGTTTCTAGACACTATTTAGGGAGTATCAATCACACGTTATTAACGATTGAAGCGCTTCAAAACAGGAAAATTGAAGTGGCAGGAATTCTGTTTTCGGGTGATGAAAATAAAGCTACTGAAGCCATTATCCTTTCTAAAACAGGTTTAAACTGTATTGGTAGAATTGAACAAGAACCTTATTTTGATCAAAATGTAATTAAAGAATACGCTGACAGGTTTAGGGAAAAGCTATTGAGTTTGTAACATTTTTGTAAAACACGTTGCCTTCTCTATGTATCTTTGCGAAATATATTATTTGAAATGACATTAACTGAAAGAGACCAAAAACATCTTTGGCATCCTTACACACAACATAAAACGGCAGCCGTTCCTATTGCTATTAAAAGAGGAAAAGGAGCGTTACTTTGGGACGAAAATGACAATGAATACATCGATGCCATTGCCTCATGGTGGGTGAATCCTTATGGACACAGTAATACATTTATTGCCGATGCTATTTACAAGCAATTAACAACTTTGGAACATGTTCTTTTTGGCGGTTTTACACATGAACCTGCTATTGTTTTAGGGGAAAAGTTACTTGAGATTTTGCCAAAAAATCAACAAAAAGTATTCTTTTCTGATAACGGCTCTACTGCTGTTGAAGTAGGTATTAAAGTAGCGTTGCAATATTTTTTTAACAAAGGAGAGAAACGTACCACAATCATTGCATTTGAAAATGCGTTTCATGGTGATACTTTTGCGGCGATGGCTGCCAGCGGAATTTCATTTTACACGCAAGCATTTGAAGGAATGTTTATTGATGTAGTGAGAATTCCGGTGCCTGTTCCCGGAAAAGAGCAAGAAAGTTACCAAGCTTTACGCGAGCATGTAAAAAATAACAAGTGTGCCGCTTTTATCTTTGAACCTTTAGTGCAAGGCGCAGCTGGAATGGTAATGTATGAGCCGGAAACACTAGATGTTTTGTTGCAAATTTGTAATGAAAGCCAGGTTTTGACCATTGCTGATGAAGTCATGACTGGTTTTGGAAAAACAGGTAAAAACTTCGCGATGGATTATGTGGTAACAAAACCAGATATCATGTGCTTATCTAAGGCGCTGACTGGAGGTACTATTCCAATGGCAATAACAACTTTTACGCAAGATATCTTCGAAGCTTTTTATGATGATGATATTAATAAGGCATTGTTTCACGGACACACCTTTACAGCAAATCCTACGGGTTGTGCGGCTGCTCTAGCCAGTTTAGAGTTGTTGAATACTCCCGAGATGCAAGCTAATTTGGTTCGGGTGAATCAAAATCATTTGGATTTTCAAAGTAAAATCATGAGACACTCTAAGGTAACAACTACGCGAGTCTTGGGAACTATATTTGCTTTAGAAATCAAAACAGAGGGTGAAGCTAGTTACTACGGGTCACTGCGAAACAAACTCTATGATTTTTTTATCGAAAATGGTGTGATTTTAAGACCTGTTGGGAACATTGTTTATATTTTGCCTCCTTACATCATCAGTGATGAACAGTTGCAAAAAATTTATCAAGTAGTCCAAGAGGTCCTAGAAATAGTATAAGTTTTTGAATAATTTTTTTCGTAATTACAAATGAAGTCACAAAGCGTTGCGAAATTGTTATTTAGGCCAAAACCGTATCGAAGTTTGTATAAAACTTTGCGACCTTTGCAATCAAATCAATAGTACCTTGTTAAAAATTATATCCATTACAGCGCTGTCGTCCGTTTCCCCGTTAGGGAATAATCTTGAAATAGTATGGGAGAATTATCTAAAGGAGCAACATTGTTTTGTAAATAAAGTAATTGATAAAACACCAGCGTTTGTAGCGCCTTTGGATAGTGTTTCGGCTGCTAAGGTAGAACAATTGAAACAGTCTGATCCAAAATATAAATTCCTTGATAATTCAGTTTTATATGCCATTGAAGCTTCCCGAGCCGCAATACAGCAAGCGGGCTGGGGTGAAAATGATGTCTTCGGAATCAATATTGGTTCATCACGTGGTGCTACTGATTTATTTGAAAAACACCATCAAGAATACTTAGAAACAGGAAAAGCGCAAACACTAGCATCACCAACCACTACTTTGGGTAATATTTCTTCGTGGGTAGCACATGATTTACAAAGTTCAGGACCTGAAATTTCCCACTCCATAACTTGCTCTACGGCTTTGCACGCTGTTTTAAATGGTGTAGCATGGCTGAGATCAGGAATGGTTGATAAATTTTTGGTTGGAGGTAGTGAAGCACCATTGACTGATTTTACAATTGCCCAAATGAAAGCATTGAAGATTTATTCCAGATCTAATGACTTATACCCAAACCGTGCTTTAGATTTAGATAAAACACAAAACACCATGATTCTAGGCGAAGGTGCAGGAGTTTGTTGTCTGGAAATGGGTAAAAAAGAAAACGCATTAGCATACATTGAGGGTATTGGCTATGCTACTGAAATTTTAGAGCATAATATTTCCATTTCTGCTGAAGCTGTTTGCTTTCAAAAATCGATGGCTATGGCTTTAAAAGATACTGTATTATCAGATGTTGATGTAATTGTCATGCATGCACCAGGAACCATAAAAGGTGATTTGACAGAGTATAAAGCGATCCAAAAAGTCTTTGGCGAAAGCTTGCCATTAGTAACTACTAATAAATGGAAAATCGGTCACACGTTTGGTGCATCAGGAATTTTAAGCATGGAGTTTGCCATATTAATGATGCAGCACAATACGTTTGTTGGAGTTCCTTTTGCGAAAGCGCAGCAACAAAAAAGGCCCATACTAAAAGTTTTAGTGAATGCAGTAGGTTTTGGAGGTAATGCAGTAAGTGTTTTATTGAGCCTCTAATTCTTTTGCTTTTTCATAAATCAAGTTGCTTTCAAATCCTTTTCTGAGTAAATAATCACAGAATTTCTTTCTCTTTTTTTGAAGATTGGTTTCTTTGATGCTGTCCCAGTTTCGTGTGGCTATTTTTTCAAAAGTGTCTAAATATTCCTCATTTGATATTTCTTTTAGCGCGAGATTGATGTTGTACTGACCAATGTTCCGGAATTTGAGCTCATTTACAATTCTGTTTTTACCCCAAAATTTTATGCGGTGTTTTCCTCTAGCAAAACTGCAGGCAAACCGACTTTCGTTCAAGAAATTATCTTGAATGAGTTTTACTATAATGGTGTCTATTTCATCAGTATTCATTTTCATTGTTCGCAGTTTTTGAACTACTTCGTCGTGGCATCGTTCCTGATAAGCGCAATAATGCTCTATTTTTTTAATAGCTTCTTTTATAGAGAATACTTCTTTCATGATTGAGGTTAATTTGTAAACAAAAATGCAACAATAGTATCTAATAACCTAGTGTAACAGTTTTTGTAAAAAGTAACTTTATGGATAACCTTACAAATAAAACGATGTAATTAGAGTGTAAATTGTTTATTAACAAATTTTAATACAGTCATTTGAACCTAAATCCGATTGGTAAAATTATTCGTAAATAAGATTAAGTGTGAAACAATTTTCAAATCATCTTAAGGGTTGTTTAGTAGCATTTTTTTTGTTTCAAATTTTAAATATATTATTTAGATAACCTTAATTAAATGGCGGCTTTGATAAGGTATTACTAATGTTGAATTTAGAGCACTTCATCGTTAAAACAAGTAGTATGTCGATTAATTTGTTTGTAATTTAAAACGTGATTGTATATTTCGAAAATTTATATTTTATTAAATTTTAACCCCTAATATTAAACAAGATTAACCTCACATATCAATTCCACATGAATAAAAAAATACTTTTTTTAATAACCGGTTTAATATGTTTTTTGTCGAGTTATTCGCAATGTGCGTATACAGGATCACCGCTTACATCTGTAGGGACCTATACGTTTTGTATAGACAATGGTAACACGATAACAACTGCAACTGTAAAATCAGGTCAATATGCGTTAGTAAACGTAGTTCAAGGTTTTAGATATAGTTTTGCTGTAGGAAATGTTTTTACTGGAAATGAAAACTTAACAATATTGAATGCAGCTAATGACTTAAATGTAGGAGCTGCAGGTTTCGCTACTGGTGCTACTGGTGCAACAATAGCAAACTGGACGTCTACCCTATCTGGTCAAATAAAGGTACTTTTGTCAAGAGATACCTGCATAAATGATAATAGCACAGTTAGTGGTACTATTACAATGAATTTAATAGCGGTAGGTAATTCTTTAGATAGTCAGACTGCTTTTGGTATTAATCAATGGGTTGGACATGTTTACAATCATACAGATGGTCCGCCTCCTGGAGGTACAATTTCACCTACGTCACCTTCAACAACTACATCACCTTTTTTAGGTACTAATTATGTTGGATACTATAATTTTACTACAGAAACTATTAATGAAGTTTTTAATGGTAACACTGCATGTATTCCGGTATTATCTAACGGAGCTGTTAGAACTAATATTTATACAGAATTATTTAGTGTAAGATACCGAATGAGATCAACCAGAGCAGCTGGCTGTTACATTTTGAATGTAAATGGTGATGACGGTGTCCGAGTTTATGTAGACGGTGTTTTGGTTTTTAACAAATGGTTTCAACAAGGAAATACATCTTATTGTAATAACTTAATAACCTTAAATGGAAATAGCGATATTGTATTAGATTACTACGAGCATCAAGGAGGGAATGTTGTTGGTTTTAGTTTGACTCCTTTTGATGGATCAACGAATACAATATCGAGTTCAACAGATGTAAGAGTTTGCTCTAATACGGCATCAACTATAACAGCATCAGACCTAGGTTCTTGTTCGGGCGGAACAAACGGAGGGACAAGTTCTGTTTATCAATGGCAATCTGCATCACCTACCAATCCTACTTTCGTTGACATTTCAGGAGCAACAGGTGTAAATTATACTGTACCTGCAGTAACTGTTGGAGTAGCAGCTGCAAATAATGTTCGTTATTTTAGACGCTCGTTTAGACCAGCAGTAAGTAATGGTGCTGGGTGTGTATTTAATTCAAGTGTGGTTACTGTAACCACAAGTGGTGTGACTCCAGCAACCCCAGTGGCAGTAACAGGAAGTCAAAACCAATGTAGAACTTCATCAGGGACATTTAGCGTTACGCCAGTTACTAGTGCTGTAAGTTATAACTGGAGTACAACTGCAACAGGTTGGATAATAACCCCATCTGGTAACGGTTCTTCTGCTACGGTATCATTTAATGCTACAGCAACATCTGGAGATTTGAGGGTTTCTGCTACTAACGGTTGTGGAACGAGCACTAATTTTCTTTATAATATTCAGGTGCGAGATTTACCTACAAGTGCTACAATATCTGGAGCTACAACAGTATGCGTTGGAGCACCAGCTCCAGTTGTAACCATTTCAAACCCACAGGCATATAATGTGAATGTTACATACAATATCAATGGAGGGACTAATGTGGTTGTTCCAGTAGGGGCAAATGGATCACACAACATACCGATTTCAACTTCTGCAACAGGAAATTTTGTTTATAACCTTGTTAATGTGTCAAATCCAAGTTCTGCAAATTGCTCAACAAACTTAACGGGTAGTGCAACTGTTACAGTAGGGGCAGTGACTGGTGATCAGGTATCGTTTGGTAATAATTCCTGGATAGGGTATGTTTATCCAGGTGCAAACCCACAAAACAGTAATTTTAGTACAAACTTTGTAGGTAGCATTACTCAAACAGAAACATTCGACTTAAATCTTGATAATGCACCTCTTTCGGGTACAGGGATGTGTGGCTCATTTGCTGATAATTATGCTGTCCGTTTTAAAATGAATAGAAATTTACCTGCAGGATGTTATACTTTTACAGTGGGTGCTGATGATGGTTATCGTTTAAGTTTAGATGGGGGTGCTACATATGTTATAAATGACTGGACTACTCATGCATATCAAGAACAATCGTTTTCAATTTATCTTAGTGGGAATACTAATTTTGTTTTAGAGTATTTTGAAGCCGCGGGTCAAGCAAGAGTACGATTTTCGTCATCTTTTATACCTCTTGAAAGACCTACAGTAGCATCAAGAGTACAGCCAAACTGTATTACGCCTACAGGAAGCGTACGATTAACTGGTTTGCCTTCTGGATCATGGACATTAATAAGAACTGGTATGTCAGGTCTATCAATTAATGGTTCAGGTTCAGAAACAACAATATCCGGTTTAGCACCAGGAACCTATCAATTTGCGGTTACAAGTGGGAGCTGTACCACTACACCTACTGGAGATGTGGTAATTGATAACGTAATTACTACTACTTATACAGGATCTACATGGACAGTACCGCCTACTATTGATATGCGCGGTGTTATTAATTCAAATACTCCTATTAGTACTAATGTAGAACTTTGTAGTTGTATTGTAAACGCAACAAACGCCATAATTACATTGGGGACAACACTTAAATTAAGGGATCAACTGGTTGTAAATGGTAGTCTTACTTTTGAGAACAATGCTAGTTTGGTTCAAATTAATGATGTTGTAAATACGGGAAATATAAAATATCAAAGAGAAACAACCCCAATAAAAAGATTTGATTATACGTATTGGTCATCACCAGTTTCGAATCAAAAGTTATTTGATTTGTCTCCGTTAACTAATCCTGGAAAGTATTATTCTTTTAATTCCGTAACTGGAGCGTATTCACAAGAAAATCCTCAAAACTTTATGGGTAAAGGAGTAGGTTACATTATTAGAGCTCCTGAAAATACAGCAACTCCACCTTCACCACTAAGTCCTTATTTAGGAGTTTTTGAGGGAGTCCCACATAATGGCGCAGTAACTTTAAGTCCATTAGTGGCTTTTAAAGCGTATTTAATAGGAAATCCGTATCCATCTGCGCTAGATGCTGATGCGTTTATAGCTGCAAATGCTAATGTGCTTTATGGGACATTGTACTTTTGGACACACAATACGGCTCGTGGAGTAGGGGTGAACAATCCTGGAACAGGCTATTATGCCTATTCTGGAGATGATTATGCTACTTATAATACTACTGGAGGAGTTGCTGTGGCAGCCAGTGATCCTGATAAGTCCATTACAAATCCATACAGACCAACAGGTAAAATTGCAGCTGGACAAGCATTCTTTGCAAGTACTCTTGAGAACATGACTGGAACATCAATTGTTTTTAACAATGCCATGCGTATGGGTGCTGGTAACACCGTTTTAGATAATAGTCAGTTTTTCAAAACTACCGCAAGTAAATCTAAAACTGCTTCTACTATTGAAAAACACCGTGTATGGTTAAATCTAACGAATACGCAAGGTGCTTTTAAACAGATGTTAGTGGGTTATATTTCGGGAGCTACTAATAATTATGATAGCACTTATGATGGAGTTAGTTTTAACGGAAATGAATTTGTAGATTTCTATAGTGTTAATGATAATAAAACATTAACCATACAGGGTAGAGCGCTCCCATTTGAAGAGAATGATGAAATTCCGTTAGGATATAGGACTACTATCCAAGGCAGTTTCTCAATAAGTATAGATCAGGTAGATGGATTGTTGTCTTCTAGAAAAATCTACATAGAGGACAAAATTAAAAATACAACACATGATTTAAAACAAGGGCCTTATACTTTTGAAACAGTTAAAGGTGTGTTTAACGAAAGATTTGTATTGCGTTATACTGATAAAACGCTAGGAGTTGATGATATTGATGCCAAGTCAAATCAAGTAGTTGTTTCAGTAAATAATAAGGTAATCAGAGTAGATTCGGGAATTGAGTCTATTGATAAGATTTATGTGTTCACTATATCAGGAACTGCTATCTATGAAAAACAAAAAGTAGATGCCTTTACATTTTCTATATCAAGTTTGCCTGCAGCGCAACAAGTGTTGATTGTAAAAACAGTTCTAAAAAACGGTAATGTAGTCACTAATAAAATTATCTACTAAAAAATTACAATCACAATTGTTTATAAAAAAAACTCCATTTCTTTAAAAATGGAGTTTTTTTTATGGGTAAAAATAATATGTAATCTGTTATTTTTCTTTGCCAGAAGCTTCAAGATTTCTCTCAATTGTATGGCTTGGTCTTGACCATTTAGGTTTTTCTCCAAGAGGTACATATTGAGAATCTTCGGCCTCTACTGTTTGAGGTTGTGAAACTTTTGTAAAAGGTTTTTGGGGATTTAAGCCCAGCATTTCAAACATTTTCATATCCTCATTTACATCAGGATTAGGTGTTGTTAATAATTTGTCACCCGCAAAAATAGAATTGGCGCCCGCAAAAAAGCACATGGCTTGACCTTCACGGCTCATGTTCATTCTTCCTGCTGATAGTCTTACTTGAGTCTCAGGCATTATGATTCTGGTAGTCGCTACCATCCTAATCATTTCCCAAATTTCAACTGGTTTTTCTTCTTCCATCGGAGTTCCTTCAACGGCAACTAGTGCATTTATAGGTACTGATTCTGGTTGAGGATTCAATGTAGAAAGCGCTACAAGCATACCAGCTCTGTCTTCAATACTCTCGCCCATACCTATAATTCCACCGCTGCACACAGTAACGTTAGTTTTACGAACGTTTTCAATGGTTTGTATGCGGTCCTCAAATCCACGCGTTGATATTACTTCTTTATAGTATTCTTCACTAGTGTCAAGATTGTGATTGTATGCGTATAAACCGGCTTCGGCAAGACGTTGTGCTTGGTTTTCTGTGATCATTCCAAGTGTGCAACAAACCTCCATGTCAAGTTTATTGATGGTACGTACCATTTCAAGAACTTGGTCAAATTCCTGTCCGTCTTTTACATTTCTCCAAGCAGCACCCATACAAACTCTTGATGATCCACTTGATTTTGCACGTAATGCTTGTGCTTTTACTTGGCTTACAGACATTAAGTCATTACCTTCAATCTCAGTGTGGTAGCGGGCTGCTTGAGGGCAATAGCCACAATCCTCTGGGCAACCACCAGTTTTTATAGATAACAGTGTGGATACTTGAACTACATTTGGGTCATGTTGTTCTCTGTGAATTGTGGCAGCTTCATAAAGCAAATCCATTAAGGGCTTGTTATATATTGCGATTATTTCGTCTTTTGTCCAATTGTGTCTTTTAATTCTCATCGATACAGATTTTTGATGCATCAAAAGTAGTTAAATAGTTCTAAAGTAACAATGCTAACTACTCGAAAAGAGAAATGCAATTCCTTAACTAAAAATGTGTTTAAAGTTACATTCAATAAACTTAAAATACACTAATTTACCTTTCTAATCATTACTTTGCAGTATTAAAAAAAGGTAAATTATTACTAATGTTGTTTTAGTAAAGAAAGTTTTTAAGATTTAGCTCCATGTTTATCGCTAGAGTAGCGGGTGTCCCAATATAGTAACAGCATAAATGTTACTATTACAGCTGAACTGATCCCTTCAAATAAAAGTGAAATGGAGTAAGTCATAACCGTAGGTTCTCCACCAAATAGAAATGTTTTTGAAAGTGACCCAATGTATGTTTCACCGCCTTTTGCGTAGCTGTAGCCTATTAATGCGGCTATGCTAAGAATAACCCCTGTTAGTGCTGTTAAAAAGGCTGACGCAGCATTAGACACCAAAACTGTATTTCCTTCAGCGTAATTTTCTTTTAAAGTTTTATTGGTACCATAAAAAATAAAAAGTACATTAAAAACTCTCAATACAGGGCTGTCTGCAAAGCCTAGTAGTTCCATTGCTAAAAAATAAAGGCCAATTCCTAAAATAATAATCAATCCGTTTAATAATTCTTTTGGAAGTTTCATATTGCAAATTTTAGATTAATATATCAAGTTGAAAAACAAAGAGTAACACTCAAATTTAATTAAAAAATAGCTATAAATATGTTAATGAATTATTTATTAAAAAATTTTTTTGCAACTATTTTATCTTTTTGCAATTGTTCTTGTAGAAATTGTATGGAACTAAATTTTTCTTCGTCTCGAATGCGATGTAAAATTGAAATTTTTAGTTCTTGATCGTACAAATCATCTTTAAATTCTAAAAAATGAATTTCTATTGATTGTTCTTGCCCTCCTACTGTAGGGTTTGTACCTATGTTCATCATGCCATTGACAATTTGAGAATTGATGCTTGTTTGTACAAGATATACTCCGTTTTGTGGTATGAGCTTGTAGTTCTCTTCTATCTTTATATTTGCAGTTGGGAATCCTATGGTGCGCCCCAGTTTCTTTCCTTTTACGACAGTTCCCGTAATAAAATAAGAATAACCAAGATAGTCGTTAGCTAGTTGTATGTTCCCATTAAGAATTGCGTTGCGAATTTTTGTAGAACTAACTGATATTTCATTGAGTTCTTGAACTGATATTTGAGATACCTCAAAACCATATTCTTTTCCAAAATCTATCAAATTGTCAATATTAGCAGTTCTATTCCTTCCAAAACGATGATCATGCCCAATGATGATTTTTTGTATGTGAAATTTTTCTACTAGTACCGTTTTTACAAATTCTTCTGCGGTTAATTGTGAAAATGCTTCGTCAAAAGGGTGAATGACTAGGTTTTCTATTCCAATTTCTTCTAGTAATTCTTGTTTCTCCTTTATAGTATTTAGTAGTTTAATGTTGGAGTCTTCTTGTAAAACCATCCTCGGATGCGGGAAAAAAGTAAGAACTACGCTTTCATACTCTTCATTAGGCGTATTTTGTGTGAGCTTCTGCAAAATTTTTTTATGGCCTATATGTACACCGTCAAACGTACCAAGGGTTAAAATTGTTTTTTTTGTAATCAGGAAGTCGTTTATAGAATGAAAAATCTTCAAAGCAAGTGTTTTATGATGCTGCAAATTTACGGTATCCAATTGATATAATTAAAAAAGGATTGAAAACTTCAATCCTTTTTTAATTCTTGAAAACTCTTAAATCATTTTTTAAGAAACGAAATTGTCTTAGTTTCAATTTGATTTTTGGTGAGTTTTAAAAAGTACATTCCCTCTGGTAAACTTGCCACATTTATTTGAAGATTATCCTGTGTAGCTATTTTTTTTGATTTTAAAACTTGACCAAGTGTATTTATTATTGTGTAGCTATCTGGTCTATCGGTATCATTCTCTACAAAAAGATTTAAAAAATCAGCTGTAGGGTTTGGATAAAGTTTTATTCCATCAAAAGAAGCAATTTCAGGAGTTGACAATGATGTGAACCTGAAACTTTTTGAATCTGTATCAGGAAATTGACCACCTGAAATTACTGTTGTTCCTGTAGGTGTTTCTATTTTATAGGAACCTGCTCCATAGTCACAGCATATGCCATCCCCTTCTGAATCATCAATAGTGAAAGTGTAGCAATCATTGTTGGTAAGATTAAAGGTTGTTTGTATTGGAGTAGGTAGTCCAGAAGTTTTTGGTGTGTTATTGTAAGGGCCTCCAGCGTACAATATGGTTCCGTTTGAATTCGTTAGTTTCCAAGTAGTTTCTTTTCCAAAATAATCACATTGAAGTGTGAATGTCAATGCAGTCGGAGCAAAATTGTTTACAATGTCAAAATTATTACTATCACTATCGTTTACGGTATTTTCATCTGTTTTACTATTAGAGCTTATTATTGTTGAACTAAAGATGTGATTGCCTCCCGTGGTTGTCAAAGCATTCAAGGTAACGTCTTGTGATTGATTGGTAGCTAAGTTACCGGTCCAATTTAAAATTTGATTGGAGGTATTGTCAATTCCGTATCGTATTGACACAGCTGTCAAATTGTCAATTCCTTTATTCACAATATTTATAACTGGAGTAAATGTATTACCACAAGAAACTGTGTTTAAACTTAAGATACTTATGCCTGCATCAGTAGTGAATTTAGGATTTAAAGCATCAGATGTTTTTAAGGATTTTCTTCTAACAGAATTATTCATTACTGTTATCATTCTGGCTTTTTGATCGTTTGTAAATATGTTCATACATGCGTCATTGGTATAGTCCATGTAATTTTCGACCATGTCTACTCCTGGTGAGTCAGGGCAAGAATCAACGTTTGATGGACATCCTTGATTTTCACTGGCAGCATTTGGTGTGTCTGCACAATAATCGTCTACAGTACAACCATCTGTTCCTGTTCCTGCGTCACCCCAAATATGGCGTAACCCTAGCCAGTGTCCTACTTCATGAGTTGTAGTACGACCTTTGTCGTATCCAGCTCGATAGGTTCCATTTGCAAAATAGGTTGAAGAGCCAAAATATTTGTATCCAATAACAACTCCGTCTGTACTACTGCCTCCTTCATTGCTGCTTAATCCAGATAGGCTTGATGCGCTAGGTAGTTGAGCGTAACCTAATAAATTAGTGCGGGTTAAATTGACTACCCAAATATTGAAATACTTGTCTGGATTCCACTGTGTTTGTGGTTTTACTATAGCATCTATGTCTTCAGTAGACCAGCTTGCTGCACCTAGATTTACACGGGTAATGCCGTTTGTTGCGATTCCATTGGGATCTTTATTAGCTAATTCAAACTCAATTTCAACATCAGCACCTACAGGATTAGTATTGAAGCCTGGTGTGCCTGATTTTTTTCTAAAGTCTTCATTTAACACTCTTATTTGTGAAATCACTTGTTGGTCAAAAATATTTTCATTAACGCCCACGGCATCTCCATCATTAATAACATGTACAACAACAGGTATTGTGATTACTGCATTTGTTTTGAAGTTTTTTAAGGTCTTGTTTTTTGTGTTTTGTTCTAATTTTGGAAGAATCCATTGCTCAAATTCATCGGTTGATAATCTTTTAGGATCTTTTAATTTGAGATATTCTTCATATTCAGTAGTAGCACAACGTATTATGGTTCCTGGTTTTGAGGGTTTGTTTTTGCCAAAAATGGTGTTTTCTTCTTGGCTTTTAACTTGAGCAAAAGTCCAGCTAAAAGTGCAAAAAGTAGTTAATAGTATAAAAGTAATTTTTTTCATGGTTTTGGTTTTTGGGGCATAGGTTACGCTTTGATTTATATACTGGCGTATCATATAAAAAGTTTTCAGTATAATTTAATTTTATAAAAAGGTATATTTTCAATACAATGCGACCTTATAAAATTATAAAAAAATCCTTTTCGTTTTACATTAATCTTAGTTATTTCCCGTTAAAGGAAGTCATGGTGTTTTCTAATCCTGCAGTCCCAAAAGATTTTATAATCTCTGATCCTATTTCCAGTCGTTCCGGAAGCGCTGTTTTTTCAGTATCGTCCCAGTCGCCAAGGACATAATCAACTTGTTTACCTTTTTTGAATTCATCGCTTATGCCAAAACGGAATCTTGCGTAGTTTTGCGTGTTTAGCACTAAGTTAATATTCTTAAGTCCATTGTGTCCACCGTCACTTCCTTTTTGTCTAATGCGAATGGCTCCAAACGGCAGATTTAAATCATCTGTAATGACTAGAATATTTTCAAGCGGAATATTCTCCTTTTCCATCCAATATTGAACCGCTTTCCCGCTTAAATTCATATAAGTGTTGGGTTTCAAAAGTAAAAAGGTTCTTCCTTTAAATTTGTATTCAGCTAGTGCGCCAAGTTTTACGGTTTCGAAAGAAACTCCTTCTTTGTGGGCAAGAAAATCTACGATTTTAAACCCGATGTTATGTCTTGTGTTTACGTACTCAGCGCCAATGTTGCCAAGTCCTATTATTAAAAATTTTTTCATGCTGCTGCTATTGTGCTCTGGTTGTGAGGTTGCGAATAGATTTGAAACCCATTTAATCATATTGCAAAAGTAAGCTTAATTCAATAAAGTATCTATCCTCTAACCTATATTTTAAGGGTCTTTATGGGGATTATGGCTGAGATGCAAAATTAGTGTTTATTAGCCCCGATTAAAGTGAAAATCCTTTTTGCGCGCTTTTTTTGCGTCCAAAAAGATTGCAACGGAAAGCGGGACAAAATAGGTGTAGAAGTATTTTAGCTGCTTCTTAAAAATTTAAAAAAAACAAAGGCAAAAAAAAGCGCCAGTTGTGTAACTGACGCTTTCTTGAATTTTGATTGAAAAAAATTATTTTTTCTTTCCTTTTGCAGGAGCTTTTGCTGCTTTTGCTGCTTCTTGAGCTGCTTTCATAGCTGCACGAGAAATCTTCACTTGACAAATAACAGTGTTGTCTGGGTGCATTATTTTAAAGTTAGGCGTAGGAACTTTAGTAACATATAATTTGTTACCCATATCAAGTGGAGTAATGTCAGCTTCAACAAAATCTGGAAGATCTTTAGGAAGCGCTCTTACTTTTAATTTACGGTTGTTCATACGTAAATCACCACCTGCCATAACACCTTTTGATTTTCCAACAACTTTTACCGGAACTTCAATAGTAATTTCTTTGTCTTCAAAGATTTGAAAGAAGTCAATGTGTAAAATTTTGTCAGATACTGGGTGTACTTGAATGTCTTGAAGTACAGCGTTGTATGATTTTCCGTTTCCAAGATCGATCTCAACTGTGTGAGCGTTTGGAGTGTAAATCAAGTTTTTGAAAGCCATAACTTCTGCTGAGAAATGAACTGCTTGATTTCCTCCGTATAATACGCAAGGAACCAATCCAGCATTACGTAAGGCTTTAGTAGCTACTTTGCCCACGCTTTCTCTTTCTGATCCTTTAATTGTAATCGATTTCATTGTAAAAAAAATATAGTTATTAAATAATATTATTATTTATTTGGCGTCAAGCTTTTGGCTTTCAGCACTCGTCATAATATATGCCATTTGACTCAGCGTCTAGTACATTACATTATAAACTTCCCGCTAATGGAGTTGTTATGGTGTACCATGTGCATTACCTCAGCAAATAAAGGGGCACAACTCAATACGCGTATTTTATTTGACTCTTTCTTTAACGGAATAGAATCGGTAACTATTAATTCGCTCAACTTAGAGTTTTCAATTTTCTCGTAAGCATCGCCAGATAAAATGGCGTGTGTACATATAGCACGTACGCTCAAAGCACCTTTTTCAATCATTAAATCTGCGGCTTTTGCCAATGTTCCTCCGGTGTCAATCATGTCATCTACCAAAATCACATTGCGACCTTTAACTTCTCCTATTAATTCCATAGTGTCAATTACGTTAGCCGCTTTTCTTTGTTTGTAGCAAATTACTACATCTGACTCTAAAAACTTAGAGTAAGCATAAGCTCTTTTTGACCCCCCCATATCTGGTGAAGCAATAGTCAAGTTTTCTAATCCTAAGCTTTTTACATATGGTAAAAAGATAGTTGAGGCAAACAAGTGGTCTACTGGTTTTTCAAAAAATCCTTGAATTTGATCAGCGTGCAAATCCATGGTCATTACTCTTGTTGCACCTGCAGCATCTAGTAAGTTTGCTACAAGTTTAGCTCCTATCGGAACTCTTGGCTTGTCTTTTCTATCTTGTCTTGCCCATCCAAAATAAGGAATCACAGCTGTTATATGTCTAGCTGATGCACGCTTTGCAGCGTCAATCATTAACAGTAATTCCATCAAGTTATCAGCAGTAGGAAATGTTGAGCATACTATGAATACGCGCAATCCTCTTATAGATTCCTCATAAGAAGGCTGAAATTCCCCGTCACTATATTTTGACATAGTGATTTTACCTAGTGGTATTCCGTATTCTTTTGCAATTTTTTCAGCAAGATAAACACTTTGTGAACAAGCAAAAATTTTAGCTTCTGGCTCTAGGTTTGACATTATTGTGTGTTGTTTTTTATCCTTGGTAACTAGATAGTCTAATTTTAAGCTGTTGCTTTAAGTCTGTTAATTCTATTTGCCTAAGATGTAGTTAGTTGTGTGTTTCGTTTTTTAACGAGGTGCAAATTTATAAAATATATTTAACACTGAAAGGAAAAAATTAAGTATTTTTAGTTGAACATTTAATTAATTTTTTTACATTTGCACCGTGTTAAAGGAAAAGATAGTTAGATACCACTAAATATCTCTTTATTGCGTGAAGCGACTGTTGTCGTTTCTGTCTGCTAAGCCCGGATGGCGGAATTGGTAGACGCGCTGGTCTCAAACACCTGTGGGAAACCGTGCCGGTTCGACTCCGGCTCCGGGTACTTAAAAACCTCGTAATCGATTGATTACGAGGTTTTTTTTATTTTTATTTGGGACGAATAAAATGAGAATACGTTTTTTGTAATCTGATTTTAAATGTTTAATTCTAATCTTTCTTTTTTCAGAAAAAAATTATCGTTTTTTATTCAGCCTTTTTGGTTTTGCTGATTTAATGTTTACCGTTTGAAACAAATCTAATTGTATACTTTCAGACAAAACCCCATGAATCCAAGTGTCATACAATCTAACATATGCTCTTTTGTTTATTTTAAATGAACGATATGAACCCCTTCTTTAATAATGTCTAAAGAATTAAAATTATATTTTTAAAATAAACGTTGTCAAGTTTGTAATTATAAAATTATCATTTTTTTTGAGGCGTTAAAAAAACTTTCGGGGGGCTCTTCTAGATTCATTTGAATTTACCAATTTCTAAAAGGCACTATATATACTATGAATCCATAGTTTAATTGCCAATAAGAATACCTTTCAAAACAAAATCATGTATCGGTTTTGCTTAAATATGCTTACAGATTATTCGGCATAAACATTTTCTATAAACTTATCTGCTTCATTTAATAGAAAATTTTTTACGTTTTATGACTAAAGTTGAATTTGGTTTTTTTACAGAGTAAGCTAATTTATAAAAGGTAATTCTAATATAATTCTTGAAAATATTAATAATCAATGGATAAAAGGCATTTTAAGTGTGCAATTTTTTAAATTGCTATTGACAAAATATTCGAAAAAACTAAGACAGAAATATAATAATGGATAAATTTGTATAAGACATAACAACAAAAAATGATTAGTAAGACATGGCAACAATTTATCACGAAGCAGAAGAGCAGTTTAAAATTGAAAATGAAAGCAATAAACTTATAATAGAAGTTGAAACAGGTAATGGTCAAGGTGGCGGTATAATTGTTTTTTTTGATAATAATTTACTAAAGGAAGTCAATAATAAATTTGCGATTGTAAATGAAATTAAGGAAGATAAATGGATAACTGTTGTAGTAGTTATTAAGGATAAATTGACTCAAACGAATTGGACAAATGTATCAGTTAATGTTAAAGAAGAAGGTTTACAAAATCAAATTTATAAGTATTCACGAGAAGTGCCTAATCATCTTGACACAATTATCTATACAGTCAAAATAAAAATTCAAAAAAGCAACTAAAATATACCATTATGTTTATCCACTATAATTTTCATGAGTTTTTTATAAAAAGGCTTCAAATTGTTTCATTAGTAATTTTAGGACTTTTTACAAATGCTTTTTATGCACAAGATTTACAAGTGCCTCAAACACCAGCTTTTAGTATACTTGAATATGAGCCTAGTTCTGTTATGCGCCCTACTTCGGTTAAAAAATTATCGTCAGATATTTTAAACTCTTTTGACCCTGAAGGAAATCTCATTATGAACCTTGGTGTAGAGGTTAGCCCGTATTGGTTAAAAAGCAGACCAGAATTGAGTAGAGAAGCGTTTTTAAATCCTAAACCTATGCAAAATCTATGGCAAACATTTTCTATTTCGGCAGCTACAGTAAAAGATACACTTACAGGGAAAAATAACCTTGGACTCGGATTTCGAACTCAAATTGTGAGAGGGAAATTAAGTCCCGAATTTGAAAAATACGAGTTGAAATTAAAAAAATTGGAAGAGTCAATAGCTATTATTGCAGTTTCAAAATCATTTGTAGGAAGTACAATAAATTCTAGAGATGCGATAATTTCTTTTCTTGAAACTAATTTAAACGAGTCAAATAGCACTGAGGAATTCAAAAAAATGATTCTTAATAAGTCCAATATTTTAAGAGATAAGTTCACTGATGAAACACCATCATTACGCTTATATTGTGAATCTATAATTCATGAATTAGAAGAAAAAACAAATCAATTAGCAAATAAAGTAATTGATTTAGAAACTAAACGATATGGTTTTAGTTTAGAAGTTGCGGGTGCATCAAAATTTGTAAGTACAAATCAATCTGGACAATCTTTTAATAAACTAGGATTTTGGGTTAATGTTAATAATTTCTTCACACTTACAGATGCTTGGACCATAACGGCAAGGCACTTAAAACAAATAAACGAAAATAATAAAGCAAATAATACCGATATAGGTTTTGGCTATCTTAAAATGGGAGATAATTTTAATGCTTCGGTGGAAGGAATGCTACGATCGTATCGACAAGAAATTCCTGATGTAAGTCAAAATGGAGAAAACATTACCCGACTTGAAAAGGATTTTACCTATCGTATTGCTGGTCAAATATCGTATCAACTTTTTGAAAATATTAGTGCTAATTTTAGTTTTGGAAAAGATTTTGATGAACCAAAAGTTAACAGTAAAACTTTCTTTTCCATCTTTGGTCTACACTATTCCCTTTTTAACAAAAGAGAAGAATTGTATAAAATCGAAAACTAATTTTTGTGTAAATAAATTTTGAAGCATCATTTTTAATTTTAAAAATGATGCTTTTTTATATCGTGTAATAAGGGTGGTAATTTCATTATACGCCTTTTTTATTTTACTTGTTAAATTTGTGTTAATCATTAAATTTGGTTACTCCGCAATTCATTTTCTTTCAATAGTTTTGATAACCGCATAAAGTAATTGTCCAAACATTATTTGTCGGTTTTGTAATATGTTTATTTTAAATAATAATAGAAACTATATGGCTAATAATGCTTGTTTTTTTATCGAAGCAGGAACCTATGCTCAAACTGAGGTATTTGGACCTATTTCAGAAACACAGTTTAAATTAAAATCTAATGATTCTAATTTTTAATAATAAATGAAACATTTACTAAGTATAATATTCATTTTACTTTTTTCATTTGTTAGTGCTCAAAATATACCTGCTATAAAAGTATACCTTGAAGATGCAGAAACGGGTAAAAATGTTTCTGATGCAAAAGTAACTCTTGAAGGATTTGAAATACCACCGATTATAGGGAAATATAATAAGAAGGAAAGATATTATTATTTTAAAGAGGTTACTAAAGGATACACTACAATAATGAGTTATCATAAGAAGTATAATGAGAAAGGATTTCAAAATATAAATGGTTTGCCAGAAATATTAAGTTTTAAACTGTTTAATAAGTCATTCGTTGCTTATGATTTCTTGGAAACTCAATATAGTCAACGGGGAAATAATGGAGAAGAAGTTATAAAAAAATATCTGGATTACTATATAGAAGATCCATATAAGATTGAAATTAAGATTAATAATGGTATTGGCTATACTGAAAAAAAATTATTGCTTCAGGATATTGTCAATGAATTTGGGAATAAAATTGAATTAGTTAACCCGTTTTATGAGCGAGCACTTATAAATAAGGATGAATTTATGAGTCAAGAAGGAAAAGGTTATCCTGATTTAGATTCACAGAGAGAATTGATTTTATATGATAAAAAAAATAGGTACTATTATTTTCCTTTAAATTCAGGTTTATGTAGTATTGATTTAATTTTTAATGATAAATACTCTAAGAAAATAAGTGATATTGTATTTATTTTTAGAAAGACAGACGGAACAAAATTTAAAAGATTTAATGACCCTATTATTTCTAAATTAAAATCAAAAGGGTTGATGGTTTCTTCTATAATAATACCAAAAAACGGAGAGAATACGGGGAGTAGAGTATTATCTAAGAAGAAATATGCTTTAAGGGATAAATCAAACGCTTATTACAACAAAAAAAATAAAATTGACTCTTCGAAAATATTTTTCTTTACCAGTGATATTATTTCCAAAAAAATAAAATTGAAAAATTCATATCCTTTTACTAATGATGATTTGAATGATGCATCTCCAATTAAAAAATTTATTCTTATGGATAATAATAGAATTGAAATCCCTAGAATTTTATCTTTCGAGAAAAATTCTGATTTATCTGAGATTCTAACCATACCTAAACAGGATCAATCAATCGGATTAGGTATTTTGGATATGTATGAATACTATTATATAGAAAAAAAAGCTAAATAAATATTATGAGAAATTGGCATCATAAAGTAATAAAAATTGACCAGGCTAGGGCTTTAAATCAATTTGTAAATAATAGAGGTAATTCTGATATTTATATTGGAGTTATTGAAGGACAAATTGAATTTGAAAAAATAAATAATGTTCCATTTCCTTTAACTGTAAATGACTACGGATCACCTCACCCAAGTTTCGCTGATATTCAGAACGGGAAAAAGGTTTTTTGGAGAAGTAAAATTGATAGAACCAATACCTTTGACCAAAATATCAGGGGTCAATTTAAACCAAGTATGCATACTACCTGTGTTGCAGGGATTATATCTGGAAATAGTGACGATATAAATAATATTGAAGGAATTTGTCCAAATATAAGAATAATTAATGGAGATAATTTTGATGATGCACTATTCTTGTCTTTAGTTAATAGTTATTCTAATCAAAATATTAGAGCTCCCTTTTTTCAAACAGCATACGATTCAAATTTCATAAGTAATAGTATTGTAAATCCTATAGATATCTATGTTAATAGATTTGCAAGTATTATTAGTTGTAGTTTTAATATTAAGGATATTGCCAATACACATCCAATTAGGTCTTTTACATCCACGCATGTTGATTTTATATTCAAAGAATTATTTGCTTACGGAAGAAATGGAAGAGGTGTTTTGGTAATTGTAAGTGCAGGTAATAATAGTGTTAACATTAATGATAATACCAATTCATTAGGATTTAGAAGTACTGTTTACAGTAAAAAAACATTAATTGTTGCGGCATCAAAAGTACAATTAGATGCATTTAATTTGAATACTTATAATAACGTACCCCCTGTTTTTAAGGAAGGAAAATCAAACTACTCAAATTATGGCAAAAGAATCGATTTGTGTGCACCTAGTGGTCCAGATGCTTCTGCATCAAAAGATGATATAAATATTTATTCACCTACAATTACAAATGGTGGAGATATTGGTACGGTTGATCAAGTTTTTGATGTAAACATAATAGAATCAAACAACTCAGATAAATTAGTATTGGCAAATGTTAAAGGAGTTTTTAAAGGACAATCTATCGAACTTGGTTTGCGAAATACATTTACTCATGAATTAAGATACATAAAAAATGTTGAGGAAATACCCAATACAACAAATGTTAAGATTACTTTAGATACTTCCTTAAAATATACAAAGAATAATACATTAACAAGCAACTATAATCTTATAAATACAACTGCTAAGCTTTTAGTTTTAAAAAAAATAGCTACTCGATATTTTGATGCTTATGGAGTTTTATCAAATAACAGACTAAACTTAAATAATTTAAAAGGCATTAAAGCATCCAGCACAACTCCTCAAAAAGTTTATATTTATGAAATAAATTCTCCGAATAACGGAATTTACACTGAAATAAAAACTATTTTAAATTATAATACTGGAGCTATAGAATTGACAAATAGTTTGAATAATTTCAACCAAAATGACGTTCTCAGATTAATACCAGATCAAATTAAAGCATCTATTGTCTGTACAGCTACATCACCACCAGGTACAATCTATAGAGCCTCAAATAATCATGAACTAGATGGTTTTTTCGATGGTCAAGAAGTTTTGCTTAAAAGTTCAAATGAAAGTAGGATAACCTTCATAACTGGTTTACAAAATTTTAATGTAGAATTCACACATGCTCCTGGACAAAACGGAGATATTTATACAATTGAGTCTCTAGCCTATGGTGATTTCACTTCTAGATTTACTGGTACATCAGCCGCCACCCCAATAGTCTCTGGACTAGCTGGGTTAGTATTATCTGCAAATCAGAATTTGAATGCTGCTGAGATTAAACATATCTTAAAATCAACAACTGACCAAATAGGAAGTGTAACTTATAGTCCAGTATCTAATCAAAATGATTATAATTATGGTTATGAAATCGATAGTTATTTTGGAACAGGTCGAGTAAACGCTGAAAATGCCGTAAAATTAGCTTTAAACTGGCATTGTCCAGATTTAGGTCAACAATTAATTTATCCCGAAATTCCAGTAGAGAAACCCAACCTACAAATAGCGGATAAATTAAATGGTACAGCCATTGCTACTCTTCTTGATAATGAACCAGTGGACAGCCCTGATATTTGGGTAAAACCTTTAGTTAATCCAGGGCCTAATCCTTTAAATACGCTTAATACATCAGATGCTCAAAAAATTTATATAAAAGTTAGAAACACGGGAAGCAGACAGAGCTTTAAAGAGTGCGATTTACGAGTATTTATAGCTTTTACCGATGAAGCTACTCCTGCTTTTCCTTTTCCTACAAGTTGGTACGATCAACCTACTGTCAAATTATTAGCAGTCAAAGAAATTCCTGTTATTCCAGCCAGAAGTGAAGCAACAGTTGAAATTGAATGGAAAAATATTGCAACGTTTTGGGATATTAACAACCCACTTCCTAGAGACCCAAGTGGAAATTTACTACCTAATGGCTTAAGAAAAAGAGCATATATTTTAGCACATATTGCTCCTTTTGATGGCTTACCAAATGATGTGAGAACAGATAATATAAGACAGAACAAACAGCTAACCTGTAAAGAAATTATTGTTACACATAACGGTGTAAATGACCGTACAGCTTATATTCCAACTAATAATTTAAATATTACAGTAGGTTCCGAAATTGTCATAAAAAGTTTTGATCTCACTATGGAAAATGTTTTAGCTTCGGATTTAAATGGACTTAAAATCCAAGCAACCAAAAAGAATATAAATAATCAAACTACTGAGACAGTAATTTACAAAAAGTCAGGTTCTAGTTGGGCACTAGAAAGCGGAGCTCCCGAATGGATAGAATTTCAAACACCTAGTGAAATAGCTTCAAATTATTACAATCGAAGTAATATGATCTTTCCTCATACACTAAAAGTAAACGAACAAATAGAAGAAGTAAAACTAGAAATAATCGCATAACTATGTCAACAATATTCGATTTTACCTATAAAATAAATAGTGAAACTGTTCAAAATCAAATTTTGAGTAATGTCCTTGCTGCTTCTGCAAAAAAGGAATACCAGCCTATATCTCATTTTTTTGTTGACGAAACCAAGTTGGCAGCTATACTTCCAGCTAATTATACTTCAGATGCGTTTGGCCCAGTAACAGGTAGTGAAACAACAAAATACAGAACGACTTCAAAGGTTAAGGCTATTGATGCTAATCCTGTTAAAGTTTTTGCTATTTGTGATGGACAGTTATTATTACAACCACATTATGACTCAATTGGTACATTAGATACTACTAAAATTAATATTATAATAAAACCATCTTCCTCATACAATCCTTTAAAAATAAAATATTTTATTTATCGAGGAGTCAGAAAAGAAGATTTGATTGATAATGACAACAATTTAAAAGTTGAAAGCACCGATGTAAATCAGCCATGGTTATTGCAAAAATTATGGTTTCAATTTCAAAGTTTTTATACTGATGCAGATAACACAGCTCCAACAGTTTTTCCGGCTTCATTAATAGGATATGATGCTACTGTTTCAGATACAACATTAATTGAACATGTTTTTTCAAAAAAAGGAATTGATAATTCTATTTATCAATTACCTACCTGTGCTATGGGAGATCATATTGCTAATTTTTCAACAGATATTGGACTTGATATTGTTCTCGATTATGGTGATTATCAATTACAAAATCAGGAAGAGCTATTTAAATTTGATTTAAAATTCGCTCGCGCAAAAGAAAATGTTTTTAATACTGCATCGCAAACTAATGCGATTAAAATAAAACGTTTAAAAGAACACATTCTTCAATTTGTAGATGCCGCAGCTTTTTGGGGCTCTCATATTGAATGTGGCACGATTAAAACGGTTGAAACCCCAGCAGGTATAAAAAGTAATAATGATAATTTTACTAAAATTCTTAGTAAGTATCAAACCCAAAACAAAATATACATTTACATTCAAGGTGAAAATGTAAGAAGTTACAATTATTATGATGCTGCAAGAAAAGTATATGGGTTTGCTACTGCTGGTAAACTAAATGATACATCAGGTTGGCCAATAACCATTGAAGAAATAGCTTTAAGTACTGCTACAACAACCAATAAGGAAGGAAAAAGTATTCAGTTAGAATACAATGTTGCTTCTGCAATACCAGAAATTGAAAGACATGTAGCTATAGATATTATTGTGCCTAATAATAGTACATCTAATTATCCTTTAGTAATCAAACCCAAAAATCCTACTGGTACACCCCCAGTAGTTTTAATTGATAAAACACCAGCGACAACGATTAAATTTCCCGTCAACGGAACAAAATCGTGTGCTACGTTTTTATTTTTATATGGAAATTTGAAGCAAGAGACACCTTTAAAAAAATATTATAACGATCTATTTCCTGTAAATCTCAATACAAATTTTCAACTTCCCACAACAGGAGTAGAAAATAGAAGTTACTGGACTACGTATGATAAAAGTAGATTGGTGAATTTAGACGATGTCATTGATGCAGGAGCTGTCATACAAAATAAAGTAGTTTTTGATAATGGTAAAGGACAAGCGGTTTCTGGAGTAGTACCCAGAAAATCACGCAGGTTGTATATGGCGATTTTAAAAAGAAACTCGATTCATAATCAAGAGTATGACAATTTAAATATTGATACCGTTACGGCTGGTATAGCTAAAGAAACAAAAACACATGAAGATTATGTTTTAAATCACTATAAAGATAAGGATTTTTCAGTTTATAAAGGGACTTTTACTAATGGTACAACTATAAATGCTTTAACACTTTTCCATCAAAAAAGTCTGACTAGAAAAAACAGCTTTTTTCATTTAGGTATTACAGAGGAGGAATATAACAAGTTGGTTTATGGACAAGCTACAGTTCCTGTAGTAACACCACCTGCACCTGTACCACAAATTTTACCTCTTGATGCTGATAATGTGTTTTTTCACTTAGAAGAAGATACTGTCTTTTTAAATCAAAATGTTACAAGGTATAAACTTGGTTTTAGATTTGAAGACAATACTGGAAACTTAGTGACACTTTTTCCATCTTTACCTGCCAATGAAGTTTTAGTTTATACTATTGATGGTGCTTACTTTTTCTCAAAAGAGTATTCACAATTCCAAGAATTTTATGATGAATTTGCAAAGGCTAAAGTTGAATTTAGAACTGTACCTATAGCAATTCCTGCTAGTGGAACAATTCCTGCTGTACCAGTTTATAATGGAGAATTTGGTTTTGATTGGTTAAGGATTGGGGATAATGGAGAACCCAGTTATGAAAGCATAATTTTAGGCGGATATGAAAGACCAACAGCTACAGATACGAACACAGAATACGAATATAGTGGTGTTTCAGGAGTGTTTAATGATGCTGCAAAAGCGCTAAAAAGAGAATATAAGTCAATTCCAACTCAAATCCTAGGTGAACAATATTTTATACCTTATTTAAACTTGTTTTCTAAAACATTTAGTGATTCTTTACCAGCGACAGTTTCTCCAAAACCGCCTTATGAAGCTACACTGAGAGTACTTGTACAAATCGATGCTGCGGTTGGTAAACTTGAATTTGATTATGATAGTAGTTTGTTTACAATAAATAAACCTATTTTATCGGACAGGGCAGTTACTACTGGAAAAGTAGAATCAATTGATAAAACTATAACAATTACATGCTTAAAGGATTTTAGTGAAGCACAGATTATTAAAGTTTTAGCATACCCATTTGGAGTTACTGATAAAAAATCAGCAAAATTGGCAGGAATGATCGTTTTAGGCAGGAATGATTTATCAATTAGAAACAATTTAAATTTTGTTTTTGTCTATGTTAAAACTAATGTTGATGGAACAGGAAATAGAACTGGAGTATCTATATCAAATGAAAAATCAAATTTAATTAATTCGTTAGCGCACTCAAATATTATTGCAAAAATTGAAGATTGTCCAAATATTTTAGATTTATCTGCAAATACTGATTATAAAATAGGAGGACAATATATACATACTAATACCAGGTTATGGGAAGATGCACCTAATTTTTTTACAAACTTAAAAACTTTATTTTTTGCAGCAACTGATGCGACAGGATTATTAATTAATAGTAAATACAATACAGGTTTTTATACAGTTTTTGTTTTTGATACCCCTCCTTATGATACAGCAGTTGGACAAATAGAAAAGTTAGGTGTTCAAAATTTAATTCTTTTGCCAGGGCGAAATGATAGGACACTTTCTCATGAAGGAATGCATGGTTTAGGGTTGTTACATTCTCATAAAGATGGGGGAATTACTTCGCCTAATCAAAAATATGTGTTTGCTAACGGCAATGTAAATTTGGCAAATGCAACGGACAATTATATGAGTTATTCAGGTGCTTTAAGAAAATCTACTTGGAAATGGCAATGGGAAATTATAAGACAAAATCTATGAAAATAAAAGTAATAGTCCTTGTAATGGTATTTATGCTTAGTAATTGTAAATCCCAAGAAAAAATTAAAACTAATTATAATAAAAAACAAGCTATGGAAATTTTTGATATAAATAAATATAAAGGTTTGAAGAAAAATCCAGATTTACATTTTACTGAAAATGACAAATCTTATATTGATAAGAATAAAATTATTAGAATTATTGATGATACAAAAACTATTCAAGTTGATGTAACCGATAAGGATACATCAAATAAATCAACCAAAGTTTATTTTAAAGATAGTAATAAGTTATATAGTCATATAAATAGATTTTATTCAATTGCCATTGGATTATCAGAGGAATATAACGAGCAAGGAAAATTAATAAAACAAATTAATTGGGATAAAGATTATCCTTTTTCAATAGATGATTTAATATCAAAGATGAATTTAGAATATAAAATGAGCATAAATAATGTTCACAAGACATTTGACGTAAATCGATATATTATTAAAACAAAGCCTTTTTATGAAGTTTATTACAAGGATGATAAAAACAATCAAATGTTACACTGTTTCTTAATTGATGGGAAAAATGGACATATTTTATTCAATTCAATTTGGTATGTTGATCAAAAAAATGGAAGCTTATATGATCAATATTTAAATTCATTAAAATAAAAAATAAATTTCACATAATAATATGCCAGATACGCCAACACAAAATAAATATTATCCAGCCCTTTCAGATATCATGAAGGCAGATGACTTACCTGATTTTTTAAGCTTTATAAAAGAAGGTATACAAAACATTTTTAATAAGATTTACTATAAAGATTATCAGGTTTCAAAAAGTACTTCGGGTAGTAGTGCTTTTTATAGTCTAGATGTGGTGAGTAGAACAAAATTAGCTTTTGAACTGCCAGGGACAGGGATAAACTTTGTTTTAAATCCAGATTATGAAGATAATACGATATCTTCATTCCCAATAACGGTTTTCTGGCAATGGGAAATAATGCGTTATGTTAGGTATTTTAACCTTAATGGCTTTTCATTTTCATTAGAAGATTTCTATGATCTGACATTAGAAATTCTGGGTATTAGTGAAGAACAAGCTTTTCAATTAGTTATTGATACTTTCGTTGTTGCATCAGATTCAAATATTTCAAAGTTTGATCAATTAGTTGAAGACATTAACCTATTATATGGCACATCAATAGCAATTGATGCTAACGCTCAAAATAGAATTCAGGAGCTTATTGTTCAGGTTGAACTGATCAACAAAAAAGTATTTCCTACGGTTTTTACATTGTATATTTTGGATAATAATTTAGAAACGGCAAAATCGAAATTAAATACCTTTTTCTCTTCGTTTATTCCTAGCGACATTGAAAGCTACATTAAAAACTTAATTACACCAAAAGCACGTGTAACTTTAGAGTTGTCTGCAGCAATTGAATTCCCAAGAAAAGTATTGGTACCTTGGAATGACGAGGGCACAGCACCACATCCTGATGAAAATATGTTAGCGAGGTTCCAGTTTGCTAATGCTTTATTGTACGCTGATACACAAGCTGGAGTAGGATATAATTTAGAATTTGCGGGTACTTTATATCCTCGTTTTTGCAGTATTGGTAAAACAGGGTTGTTAATTCAAATCGAAAATTTAAAACTTGACCTAAGCAAAAAAACAAATATCCCCGAGGCAGATGCTGATGGACGCCCGAGTGATTTTACGGGAGTATATGCAAGAGCAGTTTCTGTTACTTTGCCATCAAAATGGTTCCATAGTGATAATGAACCGCCTTCAAATACGAGTACAACATTGCGCTTGGGAGCATATGATTTATTGGTCGGAACAGGAGGTATATCGGGCACAATTATGTTGGAAACGGTGTCTGTGAAAACAGATCCATCTCTACCGTTTGAATATTTTAATGATAAGTTTGCATTCAATTATCCAGTTGCCTTATTTGAAAAAAGTACGGATGATGTAGTAGTTGAAAGAGTATTTCAAGATTATGCTAGTTTAAAGACTTATTTACAAACTTTATATACCGCGGGTAAGCAATTTCCGTTTCAATTTCCTTTGAGCTTGACTACAGTAGCAAACTTACCTGCTAATACTGCAAACGGAATTCTTCCATCAAAAAACTATACATTTAATTCATCCAAAGATTACCAATTGTTTTTAGCTAACTTCCAAGGTGTGAATGATGCCTTGTATGTAAAAATTGGGGGAGATAATGGCTTCAAAATAGGTTTCAAAAAATTTGACTTAACTTTTAAGCAAAACAAAGTTGTTGAATCTAATATTAGTGGAATTCTAGAAATTAAAAAATTCACACATGAAGACGGTACTCCGGTAAAAATAGGACTTGATGGTCACATACAAGACAATGGGGATTTCAATTTAACCGCATCTTCATTAAATCAACCTTATGCTTTAAAATTAGGAAATATATTTACCTACCACCTTCGTACAATAGAACTAGGGAAAGAGCTTAAAGGAGATGATGCAGAGTTCTATTTAGGTACTTCAGGTAAATTAGAATTTGGAGATGTGCCTGTCTTGGGTAATCTAGAATCTATTGACATCAACAGACTTAGAATTTATACAGATGGTAGTATCGAATTTGATGGGGGTTCTATTGCTTTGGCAAAACCGTTTGTTTTACCATTAGGACCTGTAGGAATTACTGTAACGGCAATACATTACGGTTCTATTCAAAAAGAAGTGAACGGTGTGATGCGTAAGTTCAATTATTTTGGATTTGATGGTGGTGTGAGTATAGACCCATTAGGAATTGAAGTACGTGGTGACGGTGTTAAATTATACTATTGTGTTGACGATTTACAACCTAAATTGAATGCCTATTTACATATACAAACTTTATATGTTGATTTAACCATACCAGCGAGTACACCAACGGTGATTATTAACGGTTGGTTGTCTATTCCTGAGCCAGGTAAATCACCAGAATATGCTGGAGGAATTAAATTAAAACTGCCTAAAGCAAAACTAGCAGGGGGTGCCGATATGAAATTGGCTCCTAAAGACCCCGCATTTATTATTGATGCCGAGATTGAGTTACCAGTTCCTATTCCATTAGGTAGTTTTGCTATTTATGGATTTAGAGGTTTAATTGGCTACCGATACGTAGCTGAGAAAGAAGCTGTAGGGTTAAAATCAGGAGTGAATACTTGGTATGAATACTATAAGGCACCGCCTATGGGTATTCATGTTAAAAAGTTTAGAAGACCATCTGAAACGGCCAAACATAAAAATCCTATATCAATAGGAGCAGGTGCTACCTTAGGAACTTCGTATGATGATGGGTACACTTTGAGTATAAAAGCGATGATTTTGCTTTCTATTCCATCGTTGTTTATGATCGATGGAAAAGCAAATGTTTTGTCCAAACGGTTGAGTTTAGATAATGCTGGCGATCCTCCATTCTTCGCATTCATTGCATTAGGGGATAATTCGCTCGAATTTGGTTTCGGTGCCGATTATAAACTTCCTAAAACTAATGGTAGCATTTTTAGTTTATATGCAAATGTTGAAGCAGGCTTTTTCTTTAATGATAGTTCTAAATGGTATGTAAATTTTGGAACAAAAGAAAAACCAATTGAAGCTCGAGTGCTTACACTAATTACGCTTAAGAGTTTCCTAATGCTTTCAGCAAAAGGAATTGAAGCTGGAGCAAGAGGAGAATTTATATTTAATAAGTCTTATGGTCCCGTTAAAGTTGCGGCTTGGGCTTATGTGGAAGTGGGTGGAAAAATAAGTTTTGAACGACCACAATTTGGGGCTTACATAGCAGCAGGTGTAGGTGCCGAAATTAATATTAGAATTTTACACCTTTATGTAAGTCTAGATATTTTATTTGGTGCCGAAGCAACTAAACCATTCTTAATTTACGGTAAATTTAGACTTTGTGTTAAAGTTAAAATATTATTCATTAAAATTAAGTTCTGTGGTAATGTTGAAATAGTATGGAATTTTGATAAGACTATTGATAGAACTCCTATAAATCCTATGATTGGAGAGTCAGCATCAGCTAATAAACTCAATGAGACTGTTAAGGGGGTTAACATGCTTACTAATGATACTTTTGATCTGGTTTATCTAGGAGAATCAATACCTAGTGGTTTAGATAGTCGTATTAAGGATACCATAATCCCAATGGACACCTATATCGATATCAAATCGGAAAAAGGATTGTTGCCAGCCGCTATAGGAAATAAAATTGGTGGAGTGAATAATCCTCCAACGAAGTATGTCGATTTGATTCCGCCTCAAGCAACATTAAAAGGAAAAACATTCCGACAGGTAAAGCATCAATATGTAATTGACGACATTCAAATCAAAGCTTGGGATGGTGTTAAATGGGTAGATTATCATCCATATAAAGCATTGTATCCGGATGATAATTCTGGGATATTTAATAATTTAAAAATTGGACAATGGCAAAAAGTAGATGGTCAATACAATACCATCCGACTTTTAGCAACCACACCGTTTTCATATACAGAGCAAGGAGAACCTGGCTGGTTTACGCCAGAGCAGTACGGAATCACTTCGGGAAGTTTATTCTGTGAAGGACAAGAAATTGAAAAGCATTGTGCTAATTTTCTAGATAAACCGCTTGGACATAAATACTTCTGCTACGATAGTAATAATCATTTCTTCTATTCGAATGCTGCTGCTTTTATGTTATTAAATTCGGCTGATGATGAGTATGCTGAAGTTGTAGATCAAACAAATGTTTTTGAATACGATCAGTCGTTGGCTTTTGAAAATTCAAATACCTTGCAAATTATTTTGCCAGCACCTTCATATGAAGTCGAGCTGAAATTGACTAATTCGTATCAGGGTGTTCGAGTGAAATACTATTCGGCAATTATTGATGATTCTAAATTTGAAGTGCAGTTTGGTCACCCAAACAGAAGTTTGTCACTTACACAGAGGATACAGCCTCATATTGAAACATATACTGTGGCAGACTTACAACAACCTATTAAGTTTTCTTTAAAAGAAAAAGTAGGTTGGGATGCCATATCAAGAGTTGAAGTAGAACCTTATTTTTCGGAGGCCACACAATCACAAATAGATTTAATTAGAGATCAAATTGCTCAAATTGAAGCCTATAATTGGGAAGCGATGATGAATGGTGGTGAACCACGATCAACAGAACATCTAGAAGCGCAGTTGAAGGAGTTAACTTCGGGAACTATTGTGTTTAAAGAAACATATAGATATCAAAATGAAAGTGGTTATTATGTTAAGATTGAAAATGGTCAAGAAGCATCGCCATGGTATCCTTCTTGGTTAGAAGATCCAGAAAATTTAAGCCAATTCGATATAAGTTTTGATTATGAAAACAAATTAGTTATTATTCAGAGTCTGGATAAGTTGTTAGATGTAAAGCTTTTAAAGATACAAGGTTATGATGATACATTAATAGGGATATATACTATCAATAAGATTACTGATTATAAAATTGAGGTTGGTATAGATGAATTATTAGTGAAAGGAGGAAGGGATTTTGATTTTGAAATCACTTATCAAAAACAAGGCAACTGCTGTCATGAACAAAAAGAAGTGAGTACTTTCTTTAATTCTTACGTAGCTGGCACACATTATTATAAAGATATACTACAAGCACGGGAGTTTATTTATTCAGTAGGGAGTATAACAATTTCTGAGAAAGGCTCTTTAGATGTCCCAGTTATTAATGGATTAATTACAAAAACTGATTTAAAAGGAAATGTAATATGGAATCAGAGTTATAGCGGATGTCAAGGATTTGATACTATTGTTGAATGTGGAGATAATAATTTTATTTTACTTGTAAATACTCAGTCATTATTATATAAAATTAATGGTGAAGGTAATATAGTATGGAAAAAAGGTTATTTAAAATCATATGGCTCATCAGACTCATCAACTCTAATTAGTTTAATTAACAATGAGTTTTTAATAGTAATTAATAGTACTTTAAATGGAAGTTCTACTCCAAATGAAAATGGAGGAAACATTTTTTATTTTACGACTTTACTTAAAATAAACAGTGAAGGAAAAATTCTTCATAAAAAAAGTATAAATGGAAATTATTTTGTGACAGCTAATAACAACAAAGTTGCTCTACTTAAGGATAATCAATATTATATTTTAGATTTTAATTTTAACTTTATAAGTAGCTCTAAACTAGAATTAAGTAATTCAAATGAATATGATACTTACAATATTGAAAATGCAGTTATAAATAATCATCAACTTTATTTGTGTGGATCCATGAAGAGATTTGATGCTAATCAACATATTGAAGGTAAGGGAGACAGAGGTTTCAATACCTTTATAGCTAAAATAGATATTTCTAATAATTACCCTAAAACTGGCGTCCAAAAAATAAAGGTAATCAGTCCAAAATCATCTTTTGGCATTTCTAAATTAATTGTAAACTCTAAAGCAGTTTATATTCAAAAAACAGATGAAACAGTTATAAAATTTGATTCAGACCTTAATCCAGTTTGGACTAAAAAAATACAAATAGGAACGAAAGGATTGGATGTGAGTAATTCTAACATGTTGAATGTAAATGAGAATAATTTACTTGTCGTTTCAAATTTTATAGCTCATCGCTCTCAATTAAACATATCATACATAGGATTTTTGAATCTTGATATGGACTCCTGTAGAACAGTTACATTGTTTGATAATTATTTTACTGAGGATCAAGTCACCTTTGAAAAGAGTGATGGTATTTATATTGAAGAATCTCAAATTGAGCTTGAAAACCTTAAGATTAGCAAAAAAGAACGACTTACAGTTGCAGTTAATAAACGTGAGTTGTGTCCTAAACCTGTAAATAATACGAAAGATATATGTGTACTTAGAGATACTATTTTAATTGAGTTCGAGCTAGCATATTCTATTACTCAAGGAGATGAAAATTTCTATGAACAATATTATTATCACTATATACAAGGATTGTTAGAAAAACTGAAAGGCTTCTTCTCAGATTCGAACGAGCAAATTAATAGTTATGTAAACAGTATAAAACTTATTCTACCAACATTTAAATATGAAAGCGATCGAGAAAGATTTGTTAATGAGGTAGCTCCTGTTATAGAAGAAATTATAGATTATCTTAATGAATTAGGGCAATGTGAATGTAGTTGTGATGAAACAAATAACAAAACCATTCTACATTCCGTTTGTTGGTTAACGAGAGAAGAATATGAGTATAATGTAAATATTCCTAGTCAAGGCGCCATTAGTCAAGATGCTTTTACAACAGTGGCAGGTATTAATCAATACATTCAGCCTATCTGGCGTCCTGATACAAGTTATTTGGTGCATTTTAAGATGAAAGATATTGTAGATAATAGCCAAGTTACACCATATAGTTTCACTTATGGATTCAGTACGGCAGGTCCTGTGGGATTCTATCATAATCATCCAAAAGCAAATTATGTTAAATTGAACGACTCGGTCGATAAATACCCGCTAACATCATTACGTCAGTATATCGATTACCAACGTTCTTATCCTAATGCTGATGGTAACTTGCTAAGTGCTAAGCCATTGTTTTATGATGATGGTTTAAATACTCGTGTTTCATTGTATTTTTCTAAAGCTTATGCAACGCATTTTTTCCAAGATTGGAAGGAATATAAACCAGGTATAGGGGAAATAAAAGGCCAAATGAAAATCATAATTAAAGATCCAAGAGAGGATGCTTCTGTAACGAACCCACCTTCTTTAGATCAAATTATTGATACTGTTAGTATTCCTCAAACAATTGAAGAATGGACAGAAGACAACAATCCACAAGTGCCGTTTGTGATGAGTCAGTGGATTAATATGTTTTTACATCAAGGCAATTGTATTTTTAGCGATAAGCCAGAAGTAATAGTACCGGCCTCTAAATATTTGAATGTAACGCTTAAAAAACTGAAGCCACAAAAATTATATACAGCAATTGTAAATAATATTTATGATTTGAATAAAGATGGGCTTTTAGGGTCAGCTACAGTTGATCTTGGTAATTTAAAGGTAAATGAGACTCAAGAAGTACACAAGTTTGTTTTTCAAACTTCAAGGTATAAAAACTTTGAAGAACAAGTAAATAGCTATTTCTTAACAGATGGTGAGGGAGAAGAAAGAGTAGCTAGAAATGCTGTTTTTGATATTCAAACGACGCTAACAGATACGCAACTTCAACTGCTTCTGAAAACAGCCAAGCAAGAATCGATTGTGGGAATTTTAAACGACGAACAAACAAAGGCTTTACAGATCAATTATTCACATCGATTTGATAGAATTATTGAAGGGATCTTTAAGCTTACCCCTGTAAATCAGGCTATTTCAACCGAAGTTAATTTGGTTACAAATAGTGCAACAGGTAAAGTAATAGCTGTTTTAGTCAGAAATCCTGAACCGTTCAATAATCCTAAAATGGCTTTAGAAGAAGTGCTAGATACAGTTCAAGTTTTACGAAACGGACAAGTAGATACTGATTTTATCACAGTGCATTCAAAAGACTATTCGCAAGTGTTGCTTGTTTCACAAAATCAAGAGGTGTATGTACCGTTTGATATGCAGTTTAAATATAAAGTATGGGATGGGTCTAAATATCAAGTAACCCTAGACAATACAATAGTAATTGAAAATATTTCTAATAATCAAGAAAATTAAGTAAGATGTCATTTATATATAAATACGATAAAGGGAATTATAATTATACAGGTTCTCTAAAATCTGGCAATTTCATTTATGCGATAGGAAGATTTTCTAATCAAAATTATGTTATTCAAGGAATAATTACAAAGACGGACTTGGCGGGTTCAGTAATTTGGGAAAAAAAATACAGTTCAGAAGATAATAAAAATATTGAATTTAAATCTGTTATAGAATCTGAAAATGGTGATTTATTAATTTCGGGAACAAAACAAATAGCTTCTGGTAGGTATAAAGAATTTATAATTCGTTTTAATAGAAATGGAGATTTTTTATGGAACAAATTTTATACTCCTGTATTTCAGGTTAATTCCAGTTATCATGATTTAAGGACTAAAATTGCTAAGCTTGAAGGAGATAATTATGTGTTGTATTTTAAACATTCTTTTATTGATTTAAATACAAATTATGGAAAAAATCATCATTATATTGTAAAAATTGATGGATCAGGAAATATTATTGGACTTAAAAATATTTCTTCAATAAACGTAGCAACTTTTGAACTAAGTGATGAACTTGAATTAGTTATTTATCGCAGTAAGATTGTTCTTGCCGGTGATACCCAGAATAAAATTATTTTTCTATTATTTGATTTAAATTTAAATTTAGTAAGTAAATTTGGTTTTTCACTCGCAACTAATTTAGGAATATCAAGCTTTTCTCTTAATAGTGTTAACGTTAAGGGTGATAAAATTATTTTTGGAGGTTATTTAGCTAAAAATACTCCTAGAATTGCTTTTATTTCAGAATTTAATCCTAATTACATAAGTAATAATTTATTAGTTAAGACTTTCGAAGGGATTAATTACTTTCAGGTATTCCAAAATTCAGATAATTACTACCTTTCACATGTCATAAATACAAATAACACTCAAATAAGACATATACTTAAAGTTGACAATAATTTTAATCAGATTTGGTATAAATCGATGGATATAGTTGGAGGAACAGCTTTAAGTTATGTTGATGATTCTCATTTGATTTTTAATGGTAATCATATTGGATATTTAAATCTAAATATGGATAGTTGCAAAACTTATGATAAAACTTTATTGCCTCAATTTAGCGAAGTTTTTAATCTTTATGAAAATTTTGCTTACACTTTAATTGATGGAAGTATAAATATAGAAAATAATGTTTTGCTAATTTCGGAAGTAACTTCTTTGGTAACCGAAATATGTCCACCTGTTTTTGAAAATTTAATTATTGACGCCGTTAACGACCAAGCATCATTAACAGTTAACAGTCATACGGGAGCAATAGGATTTTTAAATGTATTAAATAACGATACTTTAAACAATGTTCCAGTAAGTCCATCAACTGTAACAGTCACACCAGTTACTTCGGGACCTTTAAAGATTAATGCAAACGGGACTTTAGATGTAGCACCTAATACACCAGCTGGAACGTATAGTATTTCCTATACGATTTGCGAAATAGCTAATCCAACAAATTGCGACACGGCAACTGTAACCGTAACAGTAGTTGCACCACAAATTATTGCAAATGATGAGTATGTTTATGTAGCAGATGGAAATATTGGAGGAACTAACTTAATAAATGTTTTAAGCAACGATACGATAAATGGAAATTTAGTTAACCTAACCAATGTTTTAATAACGTTAAGTCCTATAGGACCTATAACGATCACCCCTGATGGGAGTTTAAATGTGGCTCCTAATACATCTGAAGGATTTTATTATATAAATTATACTATAGGAGATATAATAAATCCAAATAACTTTGATACCGCAACGGTTACGGTACAAGTGATAGTTCCAGATCCTACTTGTATCGACAAAGTTTCTTTTATAAACAGATATTCAAAACCAGATTTATTTAATTATTTACATGCTAATGAATTTGTAGAAGGTAATTTATCATTTGTATATGCCGTAGGAAAAACAGCTGGTCAAGCTTTGATTACTAAGGTAGATTCTATGGGAGAATTAGTATGGGAAAAGAATTTTTCAACTAGTTTTGATAATAATACGTTAGTTGAGTTTAAAAAAATAATTCAGTTAAATTACAATTATACAAATGGAGAAAGAACCAGATTATCAAGTAACAAGATCATATATGTAGCATACGGAGAGATAGGAACACATCATCAATTAGTGTGTTTTAATTCTAAAGGAGATCAAATTTGGTCAAGAGCATATAACTGGTTTGATAAAAATTCAAAAGTATTTTTAGTTGCCAGTCATGATAAACAGTCCTTTTATTTAATTGAAACCGATAAGAATCAACTTGATACTTCAGGACATCCTTTTGTGGGACAGTTTGATTTAAATGGAGAATTAATAAATGGAAAATCGGTAAATATTACCAATAAACATTTTATCGTTTCTGATGTGACAATTCATGCCTCAGGTATTGTACTCTCTGGACGATGTACAAATAGTCTAGGTGGTGATTCTCAAGGGTTGATTGTTGAATTGAACCAACAATTAGAATTAAAAACTACTTTAGAATCAGCCAATACAAATTTAGCTTTTCATAATGCAATTGCAGTAGGTAAAGGTAAATACTTAGTTTCAGGTTATAATACCAAGAATGCTCAAGTTTTTGTTGGGCAATTTCAAGAAGGAAGCTGTAAAATGGTAAATATTACGGGTTCAAAAGGGAATGGAACACAAATTAGACTAAATAATGAAGGCTTTTATCTTCTTTTAAATACTGAAAAGAATCATTCAATTCACAAATTAGATTGGAATTTTAAGTTTTATTGGAGTAAACAATTTGCAGTTCAAGGGCAACTAACAGCGCTTAGAGATTTTAGTTTTAATATTGTAACAGAAAGATTTATAACTAGTCCATATACTGTTGTTGGAGGTTCTACAATTGTATATTTAAATAAGAATATTGAGAGTTGTTCAACAGTTATTCAAGCATCACCTCCAACAACGCAAAAAGAGATTACTCTCCAAAAGAATAGTGTTGTTTTAGTAGATAATAAGCCGGTTACATATGATAATTGGACAGAAATTAGAGTAGTAGAGTCTCAAATAAATACAATTTGTCCAACTAAAATTGATGTTCAGTGTGTTGAGGTTTGTTCTTTTGTGAATAAATATCCCAAACCAGATTTATTCAATTATCTATATTCTAAAGAATTTTTTGAAGATGATAGCTCCTTTATTTACTCTGTAGGAAAAACTGAAGGGAAAGGCCTAGTTACAAAATTGAAACCAAATGGGGATATACTTTGGGAAAAAACATATACCATTTCAACTACATCTAGTCCGTTAAAAATCAATAAAATTGTCGGGTTGAGCGGAGTCTTGGGAAGTATAGAAAAAATATCTACTGGTTTAGAAAAAATCTATGTTTTGCTTGCTAAATCTGAATTAGGGGAGCATTTTTTAATAGGTATTGATGCATCAGGAAATCCATATTGGAGTAAAAAAATAATTACAGGAGATGATGATTGCTTAATTCACATAGAAAGTAATCCTCAATCATTAGTAGCCAGTATTGTTATTTCAGATGTAAATGAAATAGATACAAACTCATACCCTCTTTATATTCAAATTGATAGTTATGGAAATGCGATCAAATCAATAAGATTAAATACAAATTTAGAGAAAGCTTTTTTAGTTAATAACATTTCAATTTCTAATGAAGGAAATACAATTGTCTCTGGAAGAACATTCGATATAAAAACGGGTGATTCTAATGGGGCTGTTGTAGTTATTGATAAGAATCATATCATCAAAAAAGCATTTAAAATAAGTTCGCCAAAAGTTTCTATTCACGATGCGGTTCAACTAGCTACAGGAGATTACGTAGTTTCGGGTTATGATATAATGAAGAACTCGCTTTTTGTTTCAAAATTTAAAGAAAAAGGAGAACAATTACGAGTCTTATTAAACGACACAAAAAATTTAAATTCAAAATTAGAACTTAATAATGAGGGTGTTTACTTAATCACTAATAATGAGTATAAAGGGGAGGTTCATAAACTTGATGAATATCTTAATTTTTATTGGAGAAAAACCTTTGTCCTAAGTAAAGAGGATAATGGGTTAAGAGATTTGACTTTTAATTCGATAACTGAGCATGCTTTACTAAATCTTTTTAATCAAAAAGAAGGTTCTATAATAGCCTATTTAAACAAAGATTTAGAGAGTTGTTTAACAGAAAAACTTAGGATTAAGTATTTTAATGAAACTAAATACCTTGTTGAATTATTAGTTGTAAATGTAAAAAAGGAGAATTTAAATATTCAAATAGTTGCAAATGCATCAAAAGAGATAACTTCAAATAAAGTTGAACTTTGTGAATGTAAATGCAGCGACGGAGGTGAAGAGGAATTAGAGATAACAGAATCTGTAAAAATCCAATCACCTCATATATATCTTCAGGCTGTTGGTTCAACTGGAACTGACAGTACAAGAGGTTATCATTTAAGATGGGCGCTCAAAGGTGCTATTGAAAAGCATATTCCAAAAGGAGATTATGGAATACAAAATAATCTTTTCAATAAACCAGATGATTACGTTAAAATTTATAAAGTTCCTTATGTTAAAATCGAAATGGTTTTAGATTTTAATCAAAGCCCAAGTTTAGTTTTTGATGATAAAAAATTGTGGATTTATAATATTAATGGTAAAAATTTTAATGTTTGGTTTAAGAATTCCATCAAATACAGTTCGGTAAGAACAACAATTAACCCATTAGAAACACCAATCTTATTTATTCAAAATTATGGTTCTGAATTAATTGAAATAGCTTGTCATGAAGAATTAGCTTTTGCCATTACAACTAACTTTAATAAAACTAATCCAGCGGGTAATGTAAAACTTGAATTACTTTCTGTTGAAGAAAATAGACCATCTGCCGAAAGAAATGTTTCTTTTAGAAAAATTTTATCGAGCAGTGAATGTAATGATCAGTTCATAGCAGAAAATACTAAAACTATTCGATTTCTTTCCACTTTAGGAACAATTAACACCATAAGTTTTGAGTTTTATTCTTCCTTTATTAATGAAAATGTTGGTGGTGAAAACACCTTATATATAGGTAAATATGCTCTTACCAAAGATTCACAAAAAGCATTTAAACAATTAGAACCTGAAGTAAATACGGTTCACGGAAAATGGCTTAGATATAACGATCAAGCTTTTGTAAATATTGAGAATTATAAGGAAAAATGGAATGGGACGACTATCGTATCTTCTGAAGAAACAATTCTAAAAACAGTCGAAAAATATCTAGAATTAAGTAATGACCCTCAAAATCCGTTAGCAAATGAAACTATAACTTTTAACGATTCATTGGATCAAGAAAATTATGAGCCAGCTGATGATTATAACCCAAACGAAAATGCAACTTATGAAATTTCTAATTTCAATTTATTGCAAATTGGGGCTTTAGATTTTCACGTGGCAAGAATGATAGGGTTGGGTACTATAGACTTAAAAGCGGATTCATTTAGTCAAAAATACATTTACATTGCTGAGTATTATACAGCATGTGATTTAGGTGATGGTAGAGGTGAAACAACAACTCAACATTTATATTGTAGTTTACCTACATCAATAGAAGATGAAAGATTGCCGTTACCTATACAACTCAAAGAACCTGTTTTTGGTATTACCTATGAGCAAGATACTGAAGCTCCAAAATTATTGACAGATGCTGAAGGGTATTCACAAGATGGTAGAGCGCGTTTTATTAGTTTATTCCACGAAGAGCTGCCTCAAGAAATCACTGAAGATTCATTTTTTAATTCAAGTAGACAATTTGATTCCTCGATGTTTACAGAACCAGTTTATGCTGGAATAGAACATACAATTAAAAACAATGGAGTGCCTACTGCTTGGGATAAACCTGAACTACCGTTCGATGCAAGATTTAAAAACATAGATAATTCAATACCAGTTGATAAAAACTTTGAAACTATCTCAATTTTAATTCCTGAACCACAAAATCCTTTGTTTATTCACCGTCAAAAACAAGATGGAAAACATCATTATTGTTCTTATGGTATTAACTGGTTTAGTAGAGCAAATCCAAGCGCGATAATTAAGCATGTTAATACTAAATTTAAGGTAATAAACTCATTGTTGCCGCCTAACAATATTAATGCTTTGTTGGTTAGAAAAGAGTCACCTTTAATGCTTACAACAGCATTAGAGCAAGAAAAACTTGATGATATAACTAATGCAGATAAAACTTTAGTAAGATTGTTATTTGACTATAACCATACACAAGAATTGAAAAGTTATCACAAAGAGATAGACGGGAATCTTGTAAATGGATATGTTGAGGTTAATGATACAGAGGAACTTTTTGCCGATGAGATTGAAATTTTCTTTAGACATTTTGTGCCAAATTCAATTTCTGGGAATGTTTACCAAGTACTTGATGATCCTTCAAATGAACTATTAGCTATTGTTAAAACTTCGCCATACACGCTTATTAGCGCAGGAGCAAATAACAACCAAATTCTTCCAAGTTTTGCTAATGATCCTCAAAATTATGTGGGAAGTATAATGCTTATTAAGGACAAAGAGTACATTATTCAAGAATCCTACCTAGGCTCAAATAATTATCCAGAGTTTAAAGTCTTTAAACATAAAGATGAAGAGGTTGAATCTCCACAAGAAAATGAAATTTTCTTAATTGTCGAGAATATGCAAAATCTTCCTGCTTGGAATACTCTAAATCCTATGAGTTTTAGAATGGCTATTGATTCTCAAATGGATGACGTCCATCGAGAAGAAATTAAAATTGTATCTCAAGACGGACAATCTATTGAGACTCACTTGCAAAAATTTAGAGGAGTATACAAACAAGCAAAAATTGAGAAATTTAATGAGCAAGTTGAGGTTTACGAAGATGAAAATGATGAGAACCCAACAATTGAGATTAAGCATCTTGGTATTTATAAAATTATTTTCGAAAATCATAACCTATTACCACACCAACAGTTTAATTTAAATGGAAATTCTGTTGAATGGTACAATGGAGTAGTAAGATTGCATACTCACGAAGGTGTTGATTTATCAAGACGAGAATATAAAGTAATAAGAACAGAAAACATTGGAGTTTCAGGACAAGATTTAATATTATATATTTTTGATCCTAATTTTGATGTTGAAAATCCTGATCAGATAAAACCAAGCTCTATTGAAATAGGAGAGCAATTAATAAACTATTATCCTGGATATAAAGTTTATTTGTATGCCAATCAGCCGATTGGTTTAACCAGCCAAAATACGTTGCCTTCTCCAGAAGAAGATGAGCATTATTCAGTATTTGGTTTACGAAGTCATTCTCAAGATCCTAATTTAGCTTCAAAAATTTCTGTGCCTTGTTTAATGTTTGCTCAAAACTTGAGAGAACCTAAACAACCAGAAAAACCTATTGGAGGTTTGTATGCTACTCGACCAGATTTTTATGGTAAATCAACATATACTTTTACAGTAAGTTTTCCAGAAAAGCCTTATTCTGTTCAGTTTAATAGAACAAGTGATATTCAAATTTTATCCTTATTGTATGCTGATGCTACTGTAAGTGATTTACAGAAAAATATTTTTAAAGAAGGTAAAGATCAATTTTATTCAAATAGATGGGAAAATTTATTAGGATTTAATTATCAGGCTACTAATGGTTTGTTTAAAGAGTATGAATTAGATGGAAATAATGTTAGGTTGCCACTGCCTAATAGAGATGAATTTATTAAGGCCATAAATAGCTTCATTAAAGAGCACAATAAATATTACAATAATTTACCCTCTCAAGTAGCCGAAATTACAAGTGTAAATAATTTACATCAGGAAGTAATTCCTGAAGTAACAGGTCGAAATTTAAAATTAGAAGTAGTTGATTTTGTGAAAGATCTTATTCATAATTGTTTTGTTCCTCTAACAGAAATTCCTGCTATCTTCAAGTACATAAAAAAAGAAGATGATGGGTATTATCCATTACCTAGAAAACAAGTAATCAGAGATAGAAATGGTAATTTGTTAAAACCAGAAGATCCTGATTTTGATATGGCGCCAATGATGACGGTTAAGAAAGCTCAAGTGGGGGGTGCTCCTAATGAAATTTTATTTACTGATTTCGGACTTGATGGAGCATCAAATGCAAAATATTTTTACGTAGCAAGAGAGTTTAATTTACAAATGCAAAAAGGAGATTATAGTGAAATAATAGGGCCAATTAATTTGGTAAATGCAGCTCCCCCAACAGCTCCAGAGATTGTAAAAGTAGTCCCAATTCTAGAAAATAGAATTTTAGATATTAAGCCTAAAATTCAATTTGAAATTAACTCTTACATAGAAAGTCAGAAAGTGTCAAAAGTAGTTGTCTATCGTGCGTTTAATGGTGCAGATGCTCTTTCGATAAGATCCATGAAAGAAGTTATAACTATTGATTTATCAGATTCTCTTGCAGAAGAAAGATGGATGTTTTATGATAAATTTGAAGATTTAGGATTTATACCTTATGGAGATCCTTTATTTTATCGAATTGTTGTTTTGAGAAAAATTGAATATATGGATATAAATGGACAAGTAGTGATTGATTATGCACCTTCAGAAGCGTCTAAACTTGTCATAACTAATATAATGGAAAATTATTCGCCAGAAGCTCCAATACTCAAATATTATTCTGATCCAATGAGTAATCAAAATGGGGAATTAAATTATGTAGTTTTAAATTGTTCAAAAACAGCATACAAAGGCAAATATTATTTGTATAAAATGAATAAAGATGGAAATTGGTTCAAAATCCATGAAATTGAAACTAATGATGAACAAATTTATTTTTCTTTATTCGAGTCAGATTTGAAATCTTATATGTTGGATACTAAAAATCAAGAAGGAGAAACAATATATCATCATTTTAAAGTAGTTGTTGAAAATACAGCTGGTATGTTAAGCCTAAAAGAGAATATATTAACCATACCTAATTTAGATAGTTGGATTGATATTGCTGGTATTGATGATATGATAATCCAAGGTACACTTATTGTTCGACCTGATTAATTAGTATTATTTAAAAGATAAAATAAACATAATTGAAATATAGAAAATGAAAGATAAAGTAACATTAAAAGAATATTTTAAGTCTGGAGACAAACCTACTCAGACTCAATTTGAAGATTTGATTGTGAGTAGTTTAAACGGTATTGATGACAAAGCTACCATTCAAGATATTGAAAACGCTCAAAACGATCAAAAATATACAACACCTAAAATGGTTGCTCATGCCATTAATAATTTGGTACTGACAGCTTCTACAACAAGAAAAGGTATTGCTGAAATAGCTACTTTAGCTGAAGTAGCGACTGGTACTGATACTGAAAGATATGTTACTCCTCAAGGAGCTAAAAGATCTGTTGAAGTTTTTGCACCTGTTAAAAGCGTAAATGGTCAAACAGGCGATATAACAGTTCCTGATTCAACTTATGATTCAGGTTGGGTTAGTGTACTTCTGCAAAATGGTATTCAAAATTTCGCTAATGGATATGTAGAAGCTCGATACAGAAACCTTAATGGAGTCATTTATATTGAAGGCACCATAAGGGGAGGGGTTTCACAAACAAATGGAGTTAATTATATTATTTTTCAATTGCCAGAAGGTTTTAGACCTTCAAAAAAATTAATTTTTTCAACTTTTAAAAATGGAGGAGCTTCTGGAAGGATTGATATTGACACTATGGGAAATGTTTACGGTGTGGTTTATGATAAAAATTTAACAAGCTTATCGGGAGTGATGTTTCCGTTATAAAAATAAAAAAAAATGATAGAAGAGTCTTATAATTGGTTATTAAATGAACCAGGACCATTAATGATTAAAAGAGCTTTAGAGTTATATAATGTAATTGAATTGTCAGGATCAAAAAACAATCCTATTATTATAAATTGGGCTAAAGAAGTCGGTGGGAAAGTTGAAGATGTGTATAAAGCCGATGAAATTCCTTGGTGTGGTTTGTTTATGGCTGTTGTAGCTAAAAGAGCGGCCAAACTTGTGGTCAAAGACCCATTATGGGCATTAAATTGGTCAACATTTGGAAAACAAGTTGATATACCAATGTTAGGTGACGTTCTAGTCTTTGTTAGAAATACCCCATCAGGAAGAAAAGCAGGTCATGTTGGATTGTATGTTGGAGAAGATAATACACATTATCATGTGCTTGGAGGAAATCAAAGTGATAAAGTTTGCATAGTTAGAATTGATAAAAAAAGGTTGTATGTAGCTAGACGTGCTAATTATAGAAAACAACCCAATAATATTAGAATCATTAAATTGGCAAATAAAGGAAAAGTTTCTAATAATGAGTCTTAGTATATATATTAAACATGAATAAAAGACAAGCGGTTATAGTTATTCACGGTATTGGTAATCAATACCCCATGGACACAACTAGAGAACTAGCAGAGAATCTAAAGGATAGCGAAGATATTATTTACAGTGGTCCAGATAAAGAAGGAGATTTTTTTGAAACAAGAAGATTAAGAAACAGTAAAAAAAACACTGATTTTTATGAATTTTACTGGGCAAACCTTGTTCAAGAGCCAAAATCATTAGATTTGTATGATTGGCTTGTAAGATTATTATTTAAAAAGAAACCATCACAAAGAGTTTTTAAAATGGTTTATTTTTTTAGAATCAACGTTTTAATGTCAATTGTTGCTTTATTATTTGCTTTTTATAAAGACATCAATTTTAGTATTAATAACGAAATAGTTTACATAGGAAATATAGGTTTATTTTCAATTGTAGCTTATGTATTTTTAAAAATTATAGTCCCATCAGTTAATATTAAGGCGGCGCTTACAATAGGTGATGCAGTGAAATATTTATCTCCTTCGCCTCAAAATATTGAGTCAAGATATAAAATTAGACAAAAGGGAGTGAAACTTTTAAAAAAATTGCATGATAAAAAAAATGAAAATGGAGAGCAATTTTATTCAAGAATTATAATAGTTGGTCATAGTTTAGGGAGTGTTATAGGGTATGATTTGATAACTCATTTTTGGTATGATTATATTTATAATTACAATCCTAAAAATAAAACTATTTTGCAACCATATCTTACTAAGATGTCAAATTTGCTTAGTGAGAAACATAAAAACAAACAAGATCCAAATTATATTTTTCCTTTTGAAGAATATTTAAATTTGCAAAGAAATTTATTCGACGAAATTAAAGAAAATGGAAATGATTGGTTAGTTTCTGACTTTTTAACTATTGGTAGTCCCTTGTGCCATGGTCATTATGTTTTAGCTAAAAATAAAGAAGAATTTGAAAGAAAAACAAACTACAGAGAATTTCCTCTTTGTCCCCCAAAAATTGATGTTAAGGTTGTTGGCAATGAAATAGTAAAGGATTATGATAATTCAATTTCTTATCAAGTAAGTATGAATTCTTCAAATTTAGATGGTTCTAACGAAAAAATGAGAGTAATAAATCATTCATCTCAATTTTCATTTATTAAATGGACTAATATGTATTTTAAAAATGATTATGTTGGTGGAAGTTTAGATGAGGATTTTGGGGATGGAATCAGAAATATTCCATTAAAAGTAAAAGGAAATTGGTTTAGAAAAAATCTACCTTTTTATTCACACACTAATTATTGGGATAAAGAACAAGAAGAAGCTTTAAATGAAATTAAAAAGATCATTTTTTGACGCAAAATGTTAGTTTTATAAGTATTGAAAATAATTCATCATATAAACAAAGGATATAGTACGTAATACAAGCAAAAGCTACTTTTAAAGCGCAAGAATATTCATCAATGTAAAAAAATCTCAATAAATCTAAAAACAGATTTGTCATAAAAGTATAGTTTCTAAATATAATGGTTTAGATTTTGAACATTTTCAGGAGTTTATAATTGAACAATTTTACATGAATTTGTATTTGTCTATTATAATTTAAATTATTTGAAATTAAATTTAAACAAGCTAATTAGATGACATTTATTCCTTGAAAGAATGTATAGTAATTTAAATAAAGAGTTCTGTAATATGATCGATTCCTTCTAAAGTTGCAAAAACCGTTTCTAATGAAGCGGTTTTTTTGTTTTACATTACAACGAATTCCTGATTATCAAATCACTTTTATTTTCTATTTGCTCTTTTTTGCCTTTTAAAATCATTTGTGCTAGCAACTTTCCCATCATTTCAAAATGGGTTGAAATGGTTGTTATTCCATTTTCTACCACTTTTTTTAGTGGAGTTTCATTATAGGATATAATACCGTAGTCATTGCCTAATTGTAAATTTTGAACTTTTGCTGTTTCAATAACACTAACTAAGTCACGGTCACTAGGTATAATGTATACATCTCCAAATTTTATCTCACGGTTTTTAAATTCGGTTATAATTTCATAGTCAAAACTAAAGTCTTTGCAAAAATTCTCAAAACCTATTTTCATACCTAGTGGTTCACGGAAGCCGGGAAAAATCATTACGAGTTTTTTGTATTTATTCAACTTTGATTTTCCTTTTAATAAGCCCTCATAAATATCTTTTATAAAGTTTTGATACACTGCTGGATAGTTAATTAGGTCGGGATTGGTCTGGTCAAGTATATAAACTTCATTAACTGGTAGGGTTTTTATCACTGCAGCAGCCTCAGCTAAATTGGTTGGCATAATGATATATTTAGTATAATTACCATTGCTATCATGAATTAGTTTTTTAAAAACGGGGGCGTTAAAATGATGAAAAAATATGTCTACTTGAGCTGTAGATCCCATGTTTTCTAGAAATGAATTATATAGGTCTTCTTTAAAAATATTTAATTCGTCAAAAAGTAAAAAAATCTTTTGTTTGATGTTAATTTCTATGCTGTTTACATAATATCCTTTGCCAGGTATAGCAAATACAATACCTCGCTTCTTTAAATCATCATAGGCTTGAAGTACGGTGTCTCGTGATAATTCGTGTGCTAAACACACTTTGTTTACCGAAGGCAGTTGATCGCCTTTGACTAATTTTTCAGATTCTATGGCTTTCTCAATCGATTGAATTATTTGTTTGTATTTGGGTACGCCTTGGTTATTTTGAACAATGATATATTTCATGAGGACTATTTTTTTTGCAATATACAAAAAACTGGTAGGTACTGGTATGTAAAATCAAAAGCTTCGTATAATTTTGAATTTTAATATTTCATAAAAAAAACAGAATAATAAAACGTTTTTGTAGTAAATAGTAAAAAAAAATAGGATTATCATTTTTTAGCAACCAAAATCATGATAAACTAATTTTTATTTCAGAAACAGTTCAGTTGCTCTTTTGGGGATATTTAAAAAATAATAACTAACAAAATCAATTTAATGAAAACAAAAAGTTTGAAAACAATTCATTTCAGATTGTTCTTTTTACTGCTCCTTGTTCCGTTTTTTGTTCAGGCACAAAATAAATTGTCTGGAACGGTAGTTGATAGTGCAACCAAGCAACCCATTCCTGGAGCCAATCTAGTTGTTAAGGGTTCTAAAGTGAGCACCTCTACTGATTTTTCTGGGGCTTTTCAACTGTCTAGTGTGAGTAAAGGAGATCAAATCGTAGTATCGTTTGTAGGTTTTAAAGAGCAAACCGTAATTTATTCTGGACAACGTTCGCTTACTATTTTAATGCAAGAACAAGGCAATGAGCTTAACGAAGTCGTAGTTCAAGTAGGATACGGCTCTGTGAAAAAGAAAGATGCAACTGGTTCAGTAACTACATTGAGTACCAAAGATTTTAACAAAGGAGTGAACGTTTCTACCGAGAACATGCTTACAGGTAGAGTAGCGGGTTTGACTATCAATTCTTCGGGAGCACCTGGTTCTTTATCCGAAATTAGAATTAGAGGGGGAAGTTCATTATTTGCGAGTAATGACCCCTTGATTGTTATTGATGGTTTACCTCTTGAAAATACGACCAATACTGGTTCAGCTTCGTTTTTGGCTTCTTTGAATCCAAGTACAGTTGAGTCGATGACAGTTTTGAAAGATGCTTCGGCAACCGCTATTTATGGTTCACGTGCGTCCAACGGTGTAATTATCATTACGACCAAAAAGGGAAGTAAAATCCTTTCAGTAGACTACAATGTGCAGTTTGGAGCGGGTAAGTTGGTTAATACGGTTGATGTATTGAGCCCAACAGCTTTTAGAAATACCATTGTTCAAATGCGTCCACAGGATGTAGATAAATTAGGCACAGCCAATACCAACTGGCAAGAGGCAATTTACCGTAATACAGGTTTAGTAGATCAAAATTTAGCGGTTAGAGGTAGTCTTTTTGGTGTGATTCCAACAAGTTTAACTTTAGGAAATACGGATCAACAAGGATTGCGTATTACCAATGAGTTCAAAAGAAATACGGTAGGTTTGGTTATGAATCCGTCTTTTTTCGAAAACCATTTGAAGGTAAAACTTTCTGCTAATTATGCCAATGAAAGAAACCGTTTTACAGATGCTGTTGAAGGTACTGCTATAGGTTTTGATCCAACACAACCCATTCGTGTTGAGGGTGCTCCTTATGGAGGATTTTTTGAGTATACTTCAGGTGTAGATGCCAACGGGAGTTATCCGTTAATCGCTGTTGCGGCAAGAAACCCAGTGGCTCACTTGCTACAAACCAATGACCGTGGGCAGAGTGATAGGCTTTTTGGAAATTTTGAAATCGATTATAAATTTCACTTTTTGCCTTCTTTGAGAGCTGTAGTGAATCTTGGTTTTGATGAATCGAATGGAGAAAGACGTCGTTTGGTAGGTGCCAATGCTGGTTCGGCTCCATCTAACAATAATATTCCTTACGGAACAGATGAGTACTCTGAATCCACAAGAAGAAATAAGTTGATTGATGCCTATTTAGTGTATAACAAGACTTTTAATGATTTTAATGTTGAACTAACAAGCGGACATTCGTATCAAAAATTCGAATCCAATCGATTCGATACAGGTAACATCTTAAACCCAGATCTACCCTCGACTTTTCCTGAAACTACTTTGAATACGGATGTTGTACTGTTAGGATTTTTTGCTAGATCTAACATTAATTTCAAAAACAAGTATTTGTTGACCTTATCCTATCGTAAGGATGGTTCTTCTCGATTTGAAAAAGAAAGCCGTTGGGGGAATTTTCCTTCTGCCGCTTTTGCTTGGAAAGTAAAAGAAGATTTCTTTAAAAACAGTACGGTAGTTTCGGATTTGAAATTGCGTTTGAGCTATGGTATTACTGGACAACAAGATATTCCTGATCCAAATGGTTATTTGGAGAAATACGATTTAGGAGGAGGTAACTCACAATACCAATTTGGTAATGCTTATTTTCCAATTGCCTTGCCAAGCAAACGTACCAAAAACTTGAAATGGGAAGAAACCGTTTCTTATAACGCGGGTCTTGATTTTGGAGTATTCAACAATGTAATCACAGGTGCGGTAGACGTATTTTATAAAGAAGCTAAAGATTTATTGGTAAATGCGGCTATCTCTGACGGAAGTAATTTCTCTAACCGTGTGTACCAAAATGTAGGTTCTTTTACGACCAAAGGAATTGAGCTTACATTGAATGCTAATCCAATTAAAACAGAAAATTTCAATTGGAATGTCAATTTTAATGCGACTAAATTCGAGCGAAGAATCAAAGATTTAGTGTATGGAACAGATATTTATGTAGGCGATAACATTGCTGGAACCGGAACGCCAGGTCAGATTTTTAGAGAAGGATATACACCTTATTCGTTTTATGTGTACAAACAATTGTATGATACCAACGGAAAAGCTATTGAAGGTGCTTTTGCAGATTTGAATGGAGATAACATCAAAAATGATTCAGACCGCTACATCTATAACAATCCAGATCCAGATGTAACTTTAGGCTTTGCTTCTACAATGAATTTCAAAGATATTGATTTCTCTTTTAACTTAAGAGCGAGCATTGGTAACCGAATTTTTAATGCAGTTGACGCTTCTAGAGCGCAATATGAGGCGATGGAAAATGGAGGGATTTTAAGCAATGCTCCTTCCTCTATTTTAGATACTAATTTTCAAACCACTTCAAATGTGTTGTTGTCTGATATTTATATCGAAAATGCTTCGTACCTGAAAATGGATAACGTAACCTTGGGCTATACTTTTAGAAAAATAATTAATGAAAATACTAGTTTAAGAATGTTTACAGGAGTTCAAAATGTTTTTGTCTTGACAAAATACAGTGGTTTAGATCCTGAAATTACTAATAATGGTGTCGATAAAACTATCTATCCTAGACAGCGTACTATTTTATTTGGTCTTAATTTTAAATTTTAATAAACGATGAAGAAATATATAATTATATCCTTTTTAGCTTTGGCTACTTTATTTCAATCGTGTACCGATGATTTGAATGTAGTGTCAGAAGATGACGATGTATTGGCTTCAGATGCAGTCTATAAAGATGCAGCAGGATACAAAAATGCCTTAGCAGGTGTTTACGGAAATTTATCGCTTACGAGTACTTGGGGGCCAGATGCTTCTTCGCTTGAAGGAGTAGATGCAGGAACAAGTCAGTTTAGTAGATGTTTGTTGTATTTACAAGAGCTTACTACCGATGAGTTAGTTTGGAGTTATGAAAATGATGGTGGAACGGCAGAGTTGCAACGCAATATTTGGACACCAGCAAATCCAATTCTTTTGGGAATGTACTCACGAACTATGGCTTCTGTGGCTTATGCTAATGAATTTTTACGTCAAAGTACTCCTGAAAAATTGAAATCACACAACATTACTAGTGCCCAAGATTTGGCAGCAATAGAGTTGTACCGAAATGAAGTGAAGGTTTTGCGTGCGTATGCCTACTACAATATGATGGATTTATTTGGGAAAGCAGCTATGAAAACAGAAGCAGACCCTATCAACTTCAAAGGTCCTGAGTTTACAAGAAAACAATTGTTTGATTTTGTGGAGACAGAATTAAAAGCTGCGCTTCCTAACTTGAAAGCCGCAAGAGCCAATGAATACGGACGCGTTGATCAAGGAATGGCAAAAATGATTTTGGCAAAAATTTATTTGAATGCAGAAGTGTATACCAAAACAAAGCGTTACGGAGATTGTATTACTATGTGTAATGACCTTATCGCTGCCGGTTATTCTTTGAAAACGAATTATTTGGATAATTTCAAAGCTGATAATCATACTTCGCCTGAAATGATTTTCACCATTCAATCTGATGGAGCCAAAACTCAAAACTGGGGAGCCACTACAGTATTGACCAATGGACAAATTGGAGTATGGGAAAATAACGGAGCTGATTTTGGAATTGGAGGATGGAGTGGAGCCTTGAGAATTAGAAAAGGATTTGCTCAAAAATTTGATGGTACCAAATTCAACCAAGATACTCGTAAAACAATAGGAACTGGCGTGGCTGGAAGTGCTTCTAAACAAAGAACGATTGATATTGCAGATATTGGAGTTAAAACCCAAGGGTACATTTTGTCTAAATTTTCTAACAAAACATCTACGGGACAAAATGGAACAAGTTCAACTTTTGCCGATACTGATTTTCCATTATTCCGTTTGGCCGATGTATACCTGATGTATGCCGAAGCAACTTTACGAGCAGGAGCAGGAGGAGATGTTACCAAAGCATTAGACTATGTGAATGCACTTAGAAGAAGAGCCAATAGCAATACCACTGCTGGTAATATTGTACCTGCTGATTTGACTCTTGATTTTGTTTTAGACGAAAGAGCACGTGAGCTACACTGGGAAGCACACCGCAGACAAGACTTAATCCGTTTTGGGAAATTCTCTGGCGGTACTTACAATTGGGCATGGAAAGGCAATGCTTCTACTGGAGTTTCTATTCCAGCTTTTATGGATTTGTTTCCAATTCCTGCGGGTTCTTTGGGATCAAATAACAACCTAACTCAAAACCTTGGATACTAAAAAAATAACCACCTTACACTACAAGAAATGAAAAATACATATAAATTATTAGTTGCTTTTGTAGCTATTTTAGGATTTTGGTCCTGCGATAACGAAACTGATTTGATGATTCTTAAACCACAAGAAGCTGATTTTGCAATTATTACTCCAGATGCGGGTTCGAAAGTAATTTTGAATAAAGCCACACCGGATAATACAGCACTTACTTTAACTTGGGAAAAAGTATCTTATGGTACTCCAGCGGTTGTGACCTATACGGTTGAGTTTGCCAAAAGCGGAACTGATTTTGCCACACCAGTCGGAATCAATTCAACATCAAATTCTTTTGCTACTATCAAAGTGTCGGAGCTAAACACCAAAGCGTTAGATTTTGGATTAACTCCAGAGGTAGAGGGAACTATTGATATTCGTATCAAATCTACTGTGGGTACTACAGGCTCTCAACCTAAATATTCTAAGGTAATTAGTATTGTGGTAACACCTTACAGAGGCGTTTTTCTTAAAGTGGATTTGTATCAAGTAGGGCCAGCAACAATCGCGGGTTGGGATGTCAATAAAGGGAACATGCCTATTTTTAGAGATACAAAAGACAATGCTAAGTTTTATTACACTGGATACTTTAATGCAGGTGGATTCAAATTGATAGAGCAATTGGGTTTTTGGGCTCCTATGTATGGTGTTGACGGAAGTAAAGTAAAATACAGAGCTAATGACAGCGCACCAGATCCTGGACTTTTCCCTACAGACAAAGCAGGATACTATTATTTTGAATTGAATTTAGAATCATTAACTTATACTTTGACGCCTTATACTGGACCAACAACAACTTATGCAACGGTTGGATTAGTTGGAGATGCTTTAGCTTCTGGATGGGATGTGAGTGTGCCGATGGTACAATCTACTTTTGATGCGCACATGTGGAAAGTTACTCAAACACTAAAAGATGGTAAAATGAAATTCAGAGCCAACAACAGTTGGGATGTGAATTGGGGTGATAATGGTGGAGATATTATTGTAACAGCAGGTAAATACGATATCTGGTTCAATGATTTAGATGGGCGTTACACGTTCATTGTAGCACAGTAATAAATTTTAGCTTTTATATTCAATCCTCGGTAGTATTTGCTATCGGGGGTTGTTTTTTTTACTCATAAAATAGATCAATTTTTATACGTTGATTTTATTATTTTAACTGTTTTATTGATGTTTAAAAAACTGGTAGGTACTGGTATGTTTTTATTCTTTTTTTTGCATACTTTTGAATTTTACATTTGATAAAAAATTAGCCTAAATAAAATAAATTTCTCAAATTATGATACTCTCCATCAACAAATCATTTGGTATTTTGCCTAACGGTGAAGAAGTCCAAGAGATTCAACTAACTAATAAAAACGGCATGCAAGTCCATGTGATAAGTTATGGGGCTACAGTAACGTCTGTAAAAATACCTTTGGCAAACCACAAAGAAGTGGATGTGGTTTTGGGATTCGAAACCTTAGAGGATTATATTCAATCCTTTGAGTTACCCAGTCCTCCTTATTTCGGAGCAATAATTGGTCGATATGCTGGTAGAATTAAGGATAGTAGCTTTGATTTGAATGGACAGACCATTAAGTTAAATCCCAATCATGGCGAGGATCTCTTACATGGTGGAGCCACAGGTTTTCATCAAAAAAATTGGAAAATTGAGAACGCAAAGAAAAGCATCAACTCGGCAGTTACCTTGTCGTATACAAGTGCCGCTGGCGAAGAAAATTTCCCAGGCGAGTTAAGCGTATCGGTTACTTATAGTTTGACAGAGTCGAATGAATTGTTAGTAGAGTACCACGCAACTACCACAGAGGATACTGTATTGAACTTGACCCATCACAGTTATTTTAACCTTGATGGTCATCAACATGCGGTAACGCAGCAAGAGTTATTAGTCAATGCCGATAAAGTGATAGAGAAAAATCATCAAAATATACCAACTGGTAGGGTTTTGGCTGTGACCGAAAGTGCCTTCGATTTTTTAGAAGCTAAAAACTGTCCAACGTCTATTGATGATACTTTCGTTTTAAGAGGTCAAGAAGAAATGGCGGCTTCGCTTTACAGTTCTAAAAATAACTTGCAATTGTCGGTTTATACTAATCAACCTGGAGTTCATGTGTATGTGGGAGGCAATTGTTTTGATACCATTGTAGGGAAAGAAGGTGTGAAGTACCATCCGTTGAGCGGTATTTGTTTTGAAACACAAAATTTTCCAGATGCGCCTAATCACGATCATTTTCCTTCGGCGGTCTTAAAAAAAGACGAAAATTATTATCATAAAACTATCTATAAATTTCAATCCAAATCAAATTAGTTACTTTAATTATGAAAAAAACCTTCTTAAGTATAATTATTTTTCTAAGTGTTTTGTTGCAAGCAGCATGTTCTAGCGAAAGCGAAAAAAATGATGGTGGAACGGTTACACCACCTGTAATAACAAGCGATTTTATCAAAGCCGCCGATATTTCGTATTTGCCAGAAATAGAAGCTGCGGGAGTAGTTTTTACTAACAACGGAAAAACCGAAGACATGTTGACTACTCTAAAAAGTGCTGGTTGTAATACCATTCGAATTCGTTTGTGGATAGATCCAGCAAATGGACATTCTGGTTTAACCGAGGTAAAAGCCCTATCACAACGAGTAAAACAAGCAGGCTTAAAAGTTTGGTTAACTGTGCACTATTCTGATACTTGGGCAGATCCAGCGGTGCAAACCATGCCTGCTGCTTGGAAAAACTTATCTTTTACCGATTTAAAAGCTGCGGTAGTCACTTACACTACAACTGTTTTGACCGAAATTAATCCAGATATTATTCAAATCGGGAACGAAATCAATACCGGATTGCTTTGGCCTCAAGGGCATTTAATCAATCAAGAATCACAATGTGTAGATTTGTTAAAAACAGCGAGTGCTACCATTCGAAGCAAAGCGCCAAGTGCCAAAATTATGATTCACTATGCAGGCGTTTCGGCTACAGATACTAATTGGTTTTTTAATAAAGTAAAAAGTATCGATTATGATTATATTGGTTTGTCATATTATCCTATTTGGCACGGGAAAGATTTGGCTACAGTAAAAACCACTATCGATGCCTTAGGAAAAAACTTTTCTAAAAAAGTATTGATTGCAGAAACTGCTTATCCATTTACTTTAGGATTCAATGACTGGACGAATAATATCATGGGTTTAGAATCACAATTAGTTGCTGGTTATCCAGCTACAGCAGAAGGGCAAAAAAACTTTGTTTTGGCGATTAAAGATTTGGTAAAATCATCTACTTACGGACAAGGTTTTGCTTATTGGGGAGGCGAATGGGTTTCTTTCAAAGGAAGTCAAGCCTCCAATGGTTCTACTTTTGAAAACCAAGCATTCTATGATTTTTCAAATAAAGCATTGCCCGTTTTACAAGCCTTTACCAATTAGTCATGATTACAACAGATAGAGTTTTTCAAAGAATAGTGCTAATGCTTCTTTTTGTAAGTAGTACCACTATTGCTTTGGCACAAAAGAAAAACAACTCGGCTTTAGCCAAAGGGGCCGACGTGAGTTGGTTGCCGCAAATGGAGGCTACTGGGTATCGTTTTTATGATACTGACGGAAAGGAAAAAGATTGTTTGCTATTGCTAAAAGAACGCGGGATGAATACCATTCGTTTGCGTGTATTTGTCAATCCAAGTCAAGACAAAGCCAGTGGTCATTGCAGTGCTGCCGAAACGGTTGTTATGGCTTTGCGTGCTCAAAAAGCCAAAATGCGCATTATGATTGATTTTCATTATAGTGATACTTGGGCAGATCCCGCCAAACAAGCCAAACCTGCTGCTTGGGCGAACTTATCGATCGATGCGTTACAAAATAAAGTCTATGAACATACATTTGATGTGTTGACCGCTTTAAAAAAAGCAGGTGTTACGCCCGAATGGGTTCAGGTGGGGAATGAAATTCCAGGCGGAATGCTTTGGCCTGATGGGAGCACGAACAATTGGGCGCAACTAGCGCAATTGTTGAATAAAGGATACGAAGCGACCAAAGCTGTGAACGCCAAAATCAAAGTAATTGTGCACGTAGATGAAGGGAACAACAACGAAAAATTTCGTTGGTTTTTCGATAAAGCCACAGAGCATCAAGTAAAATATGACGTTATTGGTCTGTCTTACTATCCATTTTGGATTAAAAAAGACTATTCAGAAACCATAGCCGATTTACAAAAAAACCTAAACGATATGGCTTCTCGTTATCAGAAAGAGGTAATGGTTGTTGAAGTTGGCGGTGTTGATGAACAAGTACAAAACACCAAAGAACTCCTAGCTGCTACAATCAAAGCCGTAAAAGCCGTTCCAGATCATAAAGGCTTGGGCGTTTTGTATTGGGAGCCGCAAGGAGCCAAATCTTGGAGTGGCTATGGCTTGAGTGCTTGGCAACCAGACGGAAAACCTTCACCAGCATTGGATGCTTTTAAAGAATAATTATAGCTATTTACAAATGAAGAAATTGACGCTTTTTTTGCTGGTTTTTACAGCTTTCACTACAACGACTTTCTCTCAAGCACGAGTGGTTAAGGTATTAGATACCCATTGGAAATTTCAAAAGGGAAATTTTGAAGATGCATTCAAAACAAACTTCAACGACTCGAAATGGGAATCGGTTACTGTTCCACATGATTGGGCAATTTATGGTCCTTTTGATAAAAATGTAGACATTCAGAAAGTTGCCATCGTTCAAAATGGAGAAAATGTAGCTACCGAAAAAACAGGAAGAACTGGAGCCTTACCACATATTGGTACTGCGTGGTATCGCAATACATTTAGTTTGCCTAAAGATACCAAAGGCAAAAAAATACTATTGCTTTTTGAAGGCGCTATGAGCGAACCTCAAATGTATTTGAATGGGAAAAAAGTGGGAGAATGGGCGTATGGCTATAGTTATTTTTATTTTGATGTTTCTCAATTCATTCAAGAAGGAGACAATACATTAGCCGTAAAATTATCCAATAAAGAATTTGCCTCCCGTTGGTATCCCGGAGCTGGTTTGTACCGAAAAGTGAGTGTTATTATTAAGAACAATGAAAGCATTGACCAATGGGGGCAATTTATAACGACACCTTTTATTAGTGATGCTGTGGCCAAAGTCAATATTAAGACTAAAGTTTCTGGCGAAAATACGCGTTTGGTGACCACTGTTTTTGATGCCGAAGATCAAAAAGTAAGTGCAGAGGAATCTTCATTACGCTTTGGAAAAGAGTTTGATCAAAATTTAAAAGTAGAGAATCCAAAATTGTGGAGTCCCGAAACGCCTTATTTGTACAAAGCGGTCGCTCAATTGTATGTTGGCAATGAATTGAAAGACGAGTTTACCACCCGTTTTGGAATCCGAGAAATAAAGTATGAAGCCAATAAAGGATTTAGTCTTAATGGGAAAGTGACCAAATTCAAAGGCGTTTGTTTGCATCACGATTTGGGACCTCTTGGTGCTGCGGTAAACAAAGCCGCTTTACGTAGACAGTTGACCATTTTAAAAGATATGGGATGCAATGCCATTCGCAGTTCGCATAATATGCCTTCTTTCGAGCAATTGGAGTTGGCAGACGAAATGGGCTTTTTGTTTCTGGCAGAGAGTTTCGACGAATGGGTTTTACCAAAAGTAGAAAACGGTTACCATCGCTTTTTTGACGAATATGCTGAAAAAGACATAGTGAATTTGGTGCAAGCGACACGAAATCATCCTTCTATTGTGATGTGGAGTTCAGGAAATGAAGTCCCAGATCAGTGGGGAGAAGCGGGTGTAAAACGAGCCAAATGGTTGCAGGAGATTTTTCATAGAGAAGATCCAACGCGTCCTGTAACCGTAGGAATGGATCAAGTAAAAGCGACGATGGAATCTGGTTTTGGAGCTTTGTTGGATATTCCAGGACTCAATTATCGCGTGCATTTGTATGATGAGGCATTCAAAAAATTTCCTCAGGGATTTATTTTAGGTTCCGAAACCGCTTCAACCGTGAGCTCTAGAGGGATTTATAAATTTCCTGTGGTACAAGAAAAAATGAAGCAGTATCCAGACTTTCAATCTTCCTCTTATGATTTGGAAGCCTGTAGTTGGTCCAATGTTCCCGATGAAGATTTCGTACTTCAGGATGATAAACCTTGGGTAATTGGTGAATTCGTTTGGACAGGATTTGATTATTTGGGCGAACCGACACCTTATGACGAAAGCTGGCCGTCTCGTAGTTCTTATTTCGGAATTAACGATTTAGCAGGCTTGCCGAAAGACCGTTATTATTTGTACCGAAGCCGTTGGAACACCAAGGCAACTACGCTACACATCTTGCCTCATTGGAATTGGGAAGGTCGCGATGGACAAACAACTCCTGTTTTTGTGTACACCAGTTACAACAGTGCAGAACTTTTTATCAATGGTAAAAGTATGGGCGTGCAAACCAAAAATAAAAGCACTCCCCAAAATCGTTACCGCTTGATGTGGATGGATTTAAAATATGAACCAGGAACGGTAAAAGTAGTTGCTTATGATGACAATGGCAAAGTGGCTGAAGAGAAGGAAATTCAAACGGCAGGTCAACCGTACCAGATTGTTTTGGATGCAGACAGAAAAACCATCACAGCCGATGGCGAGGATATTTCGTTTGTGACGGTTTCTGTAGTGGATAAAAATGGAGTTCCTTGTCCAACAGCAACGAACCAGTTAAAATTTAAAGTGTCTGGAGCGGGTACGTATCGCGCCGCCTGTAATGGAGATGCGACTTCACTCGAAATGTTCCATAAAGACACGATGAAATTGTTTAGCGGAAAATTGGTAGTACTTGTGAAATCGAAAACTACCGCAGGCGATATCAAATTGGAAGTAAACGGAGCTGAATTAAAGACGGGTAAATTGACTTTGGAAGCAAAAAAATAAAAAAGGCAAAACTATTTAGTTTTTATAGTTTTTCTTAAAAAAAATCTCCTACTAATAACATCGATTAAAAATATGATTGAGCAAAAAAATATAAGTATATTCATGAATGATATTTTAATACACAAAACGACCGATTTCTTTGAGCAGGTTTTTGGTTCAGAGCCCAAAAAAACAGTACTTTCTCCAGGGAGAATAAACATTATTGGAGAACATGTAGATTATAATGATGGTTATGTATTGCCAGCTGCTATTGACAAAGTTATTTGTTTTGCTTTCGAAAAAAACAATTCGAATTCTGCAAAAATCATAGCTATTGACTTAAATGACGAGTTTGAAGTTAACATTCTAGAGGATCAAATTTACTCAGATAATGTTTGGACCAATTACTTGCGTGGTGTTTTACATCAACTGAAAGATAAAGGTTATATTGTGGAGGGTTTTAACTGTGTTTTTAGCAGTAATATTCCTGTAGGTTCAGGTTTATCCTCTTCGGCAGCACTTGAATGTGGATTTTTATTTGGTTTAAACGAACTTTTTGATTTAAAAATTAGGCCTATAGATATTGCCTTAATGGGTCAAAGTGCTGAACATTGGGTAGGAATTAATTGTGGTATAATGGATCAGTTTTCTAGTGTGATGGGGTTAGAAAATAAAGTCATAAAGATTGATTGTAAAACATTAGAATATCAATATCATAATGCTAATTTTAATGATTATTCCTTAATTTTATTCGATTCTAATGTCAAGCATTCTTTAATGACATCTTCTTATAATGAAAGGAGGCAGCAATGCGAAGAAGGTCTAGCAATAATAACGAGTCACTTCCCTGAAATTACAAGTTTTAGAAACTGTAACGAGCAACATGTTTTAGAATTGCAACAGGTAATGAGTGCTGCTGTTTTTAAAAGATGTCTTTTTGTGGTAAAAGAAATTAAACGAGTAATTCAAGCTTGCGACGCTTTAGACAAAGGAGATATCGAAACCTTAGGCAAATTAATGTTTGAAACGCATCAAGGATTGTCAACGGATTATGAGGTGAGCTGTGATGAACTAGATTTTATAGTTGATACGCTAAAAAAAGAGGAAGCAGTGGTAGGTTCTCGATTAATGGGTGGCGGTTTTGGTGGCTGCACCATCAATTTGATTAAGAAAGGTCATGAAGAGCGAATCAAAAAACAGCTTTCTGAGCTTTATTTAGATGCTTTCAGCATAGAATTAAAAATTTACGACGTAAAAATCGGAAACGGTACATCATTGTATGAATCTATAGGGTAAATGACTGCCACAAATGCACGAATAATTTAAAAACACAAATAATATTGTCATAAACTTAAAATGACTTACCTGTTTAATATACATTGCGACCCTTGTGGTAGTAACCAGAAATGAATAGCATGAAAAATTTTGATATCAACGAAGATCCTCATAGACGCTTTAACCCTTTAATTAACGAATGGGTTTTGGTTTCGCCTCACCGTTCTAAAAGACCTTGGCAGGGTCAAAATGAAAAAACTGCTACCCTAGAGTTACCACAATATGATCACGAATGTTATTTATGTCCGGGCAATAGTAGAGCAAATGGATTGAAAAATCCTGAATATAAAAACGTATTTGTTTTTGAAAATGATTTTGCTGCCCTAAAACAAGAACCTATTGCTTTTGAAGAAAACAATACGCCTACTTTTTTTAAGGCAAAACCAGAACGAGGCATTTCTAGAGTTGTTTGTTTTTCACCAAGACACGATTTGACTTTACCTCAAATGGAAGTGGAGAATATCGAGAATATTGTAACAACATGGCAAAAAGAATACACCACTTTGGGCGCTATAGATTATATTAACCATGTTCAAATTTTTGAAAACAAAGGCAGTGTGATGGGCTGCAGTAATCCGCATCCGCACGGTCAAATTTGGGCACAATCGTCTTTGCCTACACAAGTAGAAAAAACGCATAATAGCTTAAAGCAGTATTATGGACAACAAGGCCGAACCTTATTGCAAGATTATGTTCAGGAAGAATTGAAGCTGCAAGAGCGCATCGTTATTGAGAATGAGCATTTTGTAGCCTTGGTTCCTTTTTGGGCTATCTGGCCTTTTGAGACTATGATTGTGAGCAAACGCAACGTGTCTAAAATTACTGATTTTAGTGCAGCTGAGGTTACAGATTTTGCGATTATTTTAAAACAGTTAACCACCAAATACGATAATCTTTTTGAGACTTCATTTCCGTATTCTTCGGGGATTCATCAGGCGCCTACAGATGGTCAAGAACATCCAGAATGGCATTTTCATATGCATTTTTATCCGCCTTTGTTACGCTCTGCCGCTGTAAAGAAATTCATGGTAGGTTATGAAATGATGGGCGAGTCTCAGCGTGATATTACCCCAGAAAAAAGTGCCGAAATGTTAAAAAACCAATCCATTAACCATTATAAAGCCATTATTAAAAACTAAATTTTTAACCCATGCAAACGTTAGCAACCCAAGATTACATAGTCTTTTTATGTTATTTCATCCTGATAGTAGGGTATGGAATTTGGATTTACAAAAAGAAAAAGAAAGAAGAAACCAGCAGTAAGGATTATTTCTTAGCCGAAGGATCACTCACTTGGTGGGCCATTGGCGCATCATTAATAGCCAGTAATATTAGTGCGGAGCAATTTATTGGAATGAGCGGAAGTGGTTTCAAAATGGGATTAGCAATTGCTACTTACGAGTGGATGGCGGCTTTTACGTTGATTATTGTTGCTGTTTTCTTTATTCCAGTGTATTTGAAAAACAAAATTTTCACTATGCCTCAGTATTTGAATCAAAGGTATAATAGTAATGTGGCCATGATTATGGCTGTGTTTTGGTTGCTATTATATGTTTTAGTCAATCTTACCTCAATATTGTATTTAGGAGCTTTGGCAATTAGTAGCATTTCTGGTCTTGATATTACTTTGTGTATGATTTTCTTAGCTTTTTTTGCAGTAATGATCACATTGGGCGGAATGAAAGTGATAGGATATACAGATGTGATTCAAGTTTTCTTCTTGATATTAGGAGGATTGGTAACTACTTATTTAGCCTTGAATTTAGTTGCCGAAGAGTTTGGTACAACAGGAGTTATTAATGGTTTTAATCTAATGACTACGCAGGCCAATGATCATTTTCACATGATTTTTGAAAAAACGAACCCTAATTATATGGATTTACCTGGACTTTCTGTTTTGATTGGAGGAATGTTGATCATTAATCTTAATTATTGGGGTTGTAACCAATATATTACGCAACGTGCATTAGGAGCTGATCTTAAAACGGCTAGAAACGGAATTTTATTTGCTGCTTTTTTGAAATTGTTAATGCCAATAATTGTAGTATTGCCTGGAATAGCAGCTTTTGTGTTATATCAAAATGGCCATTTTGGCACCGAAATGCTTCAAGATGGAACCGTAAATCCAGATCGTGCTTATCCAGTGTTGTTAAATTTATTACCAGTAGGTTTAAAAGGGCTTTCTTTTGCTGCACTTACTGCTGCAATTGTAGCTTCGTTAGCTGGAAAGGCGAATAGTATTGCAACTATTTTTACTTTAGACATTTACAAAACTAAATTAAATGTGGATGCTGATGAAAAAAAATTAGTCAACGTTGGTAAAAAAGCAATTGTAATTGCTATGCTAATTGCAGTTGTGGTTGCACCTTTTTTAGGAATTGATAAAAAAGGAGGATTTCAATACATTCAGGAGTATACAGGATTTGTAAGTCCTGGAGTTTTTGCCATGTTTATCCTTGGTTTCTTCTGGAAAAAAACAACTTCAAATGCTGCTTTGTTTGCTACTATTGGTGGTTTTCTATTTTCGCTATTCTTTAAGTTTATGCCTGCTTTTATAGATTTGTCATTTTTGAATGCTACTGGTTTTTCAGTTCCAAATGCAAACGGTATTTACGAAATTCCTTTTATTGACCGTATGGGATTTGTGTTCTTGATTTGTGTAATTGGTATGTACGCCATAAGCATGTATGAAACTGCGCGTGGAGTTAAAACTAATGGTTTAGAAATAGACCGTACCATGTTTAAAATGTCACCTGGTTTTACTGTGGGGATGTTGGTTGTATTATCACTGATTGCAGCGTTTTACACTATTTTTTGGTAAATGATATTCTTGTTTTAAATTTCAAAATGATATTTTCAGAGCAGGTTTTCATATCTTGATGAGGTTCATTTTGATTAATAAATTAGATCTAATGAACTTCGTTTGAGATGATTTTGTAAATTAGTTCTGATTCTAAGTCAAAAAAAAAGCTTTCGAGTAAATCGAAAGCTTTTTTTTAACCTTTATAAAAACGAATTAATTGTTAACTAGGGCGTCTTGTTTCCAAGTTTTAACAGATGCAATTCTACTATTTGAATATTCTACTTCATTTAGTTTGTTTCCATTCCAAAAAAGCCATTTTCCAATTTTTTCTCCATTTGCATAAGTAGCAACACTTAGTTTGTTTCCGTTTTCATCAAATGAAGTCCAAATTCCTTCTAGTTTTCCGTTTTTGAAAAATCCTTCTTGTTGTACTTTTCCATTTTCAAAGTAGTAAGTTGTTTTTACTAATTCTCCAATGGCTTCTAGTTTTGGATTACTTTCTTGAGCTGATGCGATTCCTGTAAACAGTAATACGGCAAAGATGATATATTTTTTCATGATGTGGGGGTTTTAAAATTCATATTAGCTTAACAAAGATAAAAAGTATTTTACAATAAAAAAACTTTATGTTAACAATTTGGTAACATTGAACTAAAATTTAACATTTGAACTCAAAAGGTTTAAAAATCCTATTGCTAAAAATTCTTATTTCACAATTCATTATTCATAATTAGTCCTAAATTTGCAAACAAGTCTAAGGACAAAACAAACTAAAATTTTGAAGATGTATAGAAGTCATAATTGTGGCGAGTTAAATGCCTCGCATACCGGTATTAATGTAACTCTTGCGGGTTGGGTTCAAAAATCACGTGATAAAGGGTTTATGAATTGGGTTGATTTAAGAGACCGTTATGGAATAACACAATTAATTTTTGACGAAAGTCGCACTGAAAAATCTGTTTTTGAATTAGCAAAAACTCTTGGCCGTGAATTTGTAATTCAGGTTAAAGGAACTGTTATTGAGCGTGAAGCTAAGAATAAAAATATCCCTACTGGTGAAATTGAAATTCTTGTAACCGAATTAACAATTCTAAACGCAGCTTTAACCCCTCCTTTTACTATCGAAGATGAAACAGATGGTGGAGAAGACATTCGAATGAAGTACCGTTACTTAGATATTAGACGTAATCCTGTTAAAAACAGTCTGCTTTTTCGTCACAAAGTAGCTATGGAAGTGCGTAAGTATCTTTCGGATTTAGATTTTTGTGAGGTGGAAACACCTTATTTAATAAAGTCTACGCCAGAAGGAGCTAGAGATTTTGTAGTACCTTCTCGTATGAACGAAGGACAGTTTTATGCTTTGCCACAATCTCCTCAAACGTTCAAGCAATTGTTAATGGTGGGTGGTATGGATAAATATTTTCAGATTGTAAAATGTTTCCGTGATGAAGATCTTCGTGCCGACAGACAACCAGAGTTCACTCAAATTGATTGTGAAATGGCATTTGTAGAGCAGGAAGATATTTTAAATGTTTTTGAAGGATTAACACGTCATTTATTAAAAGAAATAAAAGGTATAGAAGTAGAAAAATTCCCAAGAATTACCTACGATTACGCCATGAAAACATACGGTAACGACAAACCAGACATCCGTTTTGGGATGCAGTTTGGGGAGTTAAATCAATATGCCCAGCATAAGGAATTCCCAGTTTTCAATGCAGCTGAATTGGTACTTGGAATTGCTGCTCCAAATTGTGCAGCTTACACAAGAAAAGAAATAGATGCCTTAATTGACTGGGTTAAGCGTCCGCAAGTTGGTGCATCTGGAATGGTTTATGTAAAGTGTGAAGCTGATGGAACTTTTAAATCATCGGTGGATAAATTCTACGATCAAGACGATTTGGCAAAATGGGCTGAAATTACTGGATCAAAAGCCGGCGATATGATTTTTGTGCTTTCCGGTCCAGCAGATAAAACTAGAGTGCAGCTTTCTGCATTAAGAATGGAGTTAGCAACGCGTTTGGGATTACGAAATCCTGCTGAATTTGCTCCACTTTGGGTAGTTGATTTTCCTCTACTAGAATTAGATGAAGAAAGTGGTAGATGGCATGCCATGCACCATCCATTTACATCTCCTAAGCCAGAGGATATGCATTTGCTAGAAACTAATCCAGGTAAAGTCCGAGCTAATGCATATGATATGGTTTTGAATGGTAACGAAATAGGTGGTGGATCTATCCGTATCCATGACAAAGCTACACAGCAGTTAATGTTCAAATATTTAGGTTTTACTGAGGAAGAGGCAAAAGCTCAGTTTGGTTTCTTAATGGATGCTTTCCAGTTTGGGGCACCTCCACACGGTGGTTTGGCTTTTGGACTGGATCGTTTAGTAGCTATCTTAGGGGGGCAAGAAACTATACGAGATTTCATCGCATTTCCAAAGAATAATTCGGGTAGAGATGTCATGATTGATGCGCCATCTGTTATTGATGATTCACAGTTAAAAGAATTACATATAAAATTAGCATAGGTTAATATGGTGTTAAGATTGTTAGAAAACGTTGAATATCAATATTTTTACAAAATAAAAAGATAAGAACGCATTTCGTATTGTATTAAATATTACATTTGCTACATTATAAATTATTATTACAATTACAATGCGTACAGGTACAGTAAAATTTTTCAATGAATCTAAAGGTTACGGATTCATTACAGACGAAGAAACAGGAAAAGACATTTTCGTTCACGCTTCAGGAATCAACGCGGAAGAATTGCGCGAAGGTGACAGAGTTAGCTATGTAGAAGAAGAAGGAAGAAAAGGAAAAGTTGCTGCGCAAGTAGCAGTGATCTAAGCATAAAAATATTTTTTTTTGCCTACGAAAGTTTAAAACGTCCCGAGTATATCGGGACGTTTTTTTTATGGGATAAAGTACTAATAATGAAAATCTCAACATGACTGTTGTTGATTTTAGTTTTTAATTCCTCCTTAGCTTTCGTATCGAATAAAACCACACACTCCTTATTTATAATTAATAAAAATTGCAAATTTACAACGATGTAGTTCGCATGTATTTTAAAAAAATTATTGTTATTTAATAATTTGAAAGTTATCTTTGTTGCTTATTCTCATACATAAAAATCATAATATGCAATCAGATCAATTGAATTACATTCCTATCTTGATGCAGTTTCTTTTAGCTGTAGGTTTTGTTGTAGGAACTATTATAGTTTCTGGAAAATTAGGTCCTAAAAGATCCTCTGAGGTTAAAGATAAAAATTTTGAATGTGGTATAGAATCGGTAGGTAATGCTAGGATTCCTTTTTCAGTTAAATATTTCCTTGTAGCTATCCTTTTTGTTTTGTTTGATGTGGAAGTTATTTTCTTGTATCCATGGGCAATCAATTTTAAAGAATTGGGAATGGAAGGAATGGTCAAAATGATTGTATTCATGATGTTGCTTCTAGTTGGTTTTTTCTATATCATTAAAAAGAAAGCCTTAGAGTGGGAGTAAATCTTAATAGGAATTGGAAACAATGAATTGTAAAGATTTCAATTTCTAAAGTATTATAAAAGAATGTTTTTAAAATTTAAATTATGAACTCATAATTCATAATTCATAATTCATAATTTTTCAAAGATGAGTAATTCAAATGTAAGTATGGTTGCCCCTCCAGAAGGTGTTGTTGGTGAAGGGTTTTTTGCTACAAAACTTAATGATGTAGTAGGCTTAGCTAGAGCAAATTCTCTTTGGCCGTTGCCATTTGCTACTTCTTGCTGTGGTATAGAGTTTATGGCAACAATGGCATCGCATTATGATTTAGCACGTTTTGGATCAGAGCGAGTGAGTTTTTCTCCACGTCAAGCGGATATGTTGCTTGTTATGGGAACAATATCTAAGAAAATGGCTCCTATATTGCGTCAAGTTTATGAACAAATGTCAGAGCCTCGTTGGGTTATTGCAGTTGGAGCTTGTGCATCATCAGGTGGGGTTTTTGACACCTATTCTGTTTTACAAGGAATTGATAAAGTAATTCCTGTAGATGTTTATGTTCCTGGATGTCCTCCAAGACCGGAACAAATTGTTGATGGAGTCATGAGATTGCAAGAATTGGTGAAAACAGAATCAGTAAGAAGAAGAAGTTCTCCTGAATATCAAGAATTATTAGCTTCCTATAATATCAAATAAATAATGGCGCTAGAAACGATACAAATACAAGAAAAATTAGTCGAAACATTTCAAGAGGCTGTTTTTGAATTCAAACAAGAAAAAGATATTTTTTCATTTGAAGTAAATGCTGAAACGATAACAGCCGTTATTTTATTTTTAAAAAATGATGCTACATTACGTTTTCATTTTTTAACTGATTTATGCGGAATCCATTATCCTGATAATGATGAAGATCATCAGTTTGCCGTTGTGTACCATTTGCACAATTGGTATGAAAATAAGAGAATCAGAATCAAAGCATATCTTAACGGGGAGAAACCAGAAATTAAAACGATTTCAAACATTTTTTTAAGTTCTAACTGGATGGAAAGAGAAACTTATGATTTTTACGGAATTAATTTCATAGGACATCCTCAGTTGAAACGAATTTTGAATATGGATGAAATGATTTCATTCCCTATGCGAAAAGAGTTTCCGATGGAAGATAGCGGAAGAACAGATAAAGACGATCGTTTCTTTGGAAGAACAACCGATAATTATTAAAAAAGCACACTTTTATAATTTTTCACATTAAATAAATGTCAGAACTATTATTACCACCAGAGCATCGTTATGCCAAAAGAATTGCGGAGCAGTTAAATGAAGATGGTAGCGAACTTTCGATTCTAAATTTAGGTCCTACGCACCCTGCAACACACGGTATTTTTCAAAATATCTTGTTGATGGATGGAGAACGTATTCTTGAAGCTGAGCCAACAATTGGATACATTCACAGAGCATTTGAAAAAATTGCTGAAAACCGACCTTTTTACCAAATCACTCCATTAACGGATAGAATGAACTACTGTTCATCTCCTATAAATAACATGGGTTGGTGGATGACTCTTGAAAAATTACTCGATATTGAAGTGCCAAAAAGAGCGCAATATTTAAGAGTTATTGTGATGGAATTGGCTAGAATTACCGATCATATTATTTGTAACTCGATCTTAGGAGTTGATACTGGAGCTTATACTGGCTTTTTGTATGTTTTTCAATTTAGAGAAAAAGTATATGAAATCTACGAAGAAATTTGTGGTGCTCGATTGACAACTAACATGGGTAGAATTGGTGGTTTTGAAAGAGACTGGCCAGAAGAAGCTTTTAGAAAACTAGATGTTTTTTTAGAAGAATTCCCTGTGGCTTGGAAAGAGTTTGAAAATTTATTTGAAAGAAACAGAATCTTTATTGATAGAACGGTTAATGTAGGTGCTATAACTGCAGAGCAAGCAATGGCTTATGGCTTTACAGGTCCTAATTTACGTGCGGCAGGAGTTGATTATGATGTGCGTGTAGCACAACCTTATTCTTCATACGAAGATTTTGATTTTATTGTACCAGTAGGAAAATCAGGTGATACTTACGATCGTTTTTGTGTGCGTAATGCAGAGGTTTGGGAGAGTTTAAGTATCATTCGTCAGGCTTTAGAAAAAATGCCTGCTGGGAATGAATACCATGCAAATGTTCCTGATTACTACCTTCCTCCAAAAGAGGATGTGTACACTAATATGGAATCCTTAATTTATCACTTCAAAATTGTAATGGGAGAAGTTCCTGTCCCAGTTGCTGAAATTTATCATCCTGTTGAAGGTGGAAACGGAGAATTAGGTTTCTATTTAGTAACTGATGGAAGTAGAACGCCTTATAGATTGCATTTCCGTAGACCATGCTTTATTTATTATCAAGCGTATCCTGAAATGATTAAAGGTTCTTTACTTTCTGATGCGATTGTTATTTTGTCGAGTTTGAATGTAATCGCTGGAGAATTAGACGCTTAAAAACAATTAAAAATTGAGAATTAAAAATTAAAAAATTTAATTCGATAGAATAAATCTTTATGGACTTTGTGCCTTCTTTGTGCACTTTGCGGTTAAAAGAAATAAAAATGGAAAGAACACAGTACAAACAAGAAATAAATATGACCGAAGCATTGATGAATCGCATCAATGAACTAATCAGTCATTATCCTGAAGGCAAACAAAAATCAGCTTTGTTACCCGTTTTGCACGAAGTACAAGATGCTCACAATGATTGGTTGAGTATTGAATTACAGGACAAGGTTGCCGAGATACTAGCGATTAAGCCAGTAGAGGTTTATGAGGTTGTGTCGTTTTATACCATGTTTAACAGAAGACCTGTAGGGAAATACATGTTTGAGTTTTGTCAAACTTCTCCATGTTGTTTGAACGGAGTAGAAGACTTGATGGATTATACTTGTAACAAACTTGGTGTAAAAGTAGGGGAGCCTACACAAGATGGTCTTTTTGAAGTTAGAGGAGTGGAATGTTTAGGCGCTTGTGGATATGCTCCTATGATGCAATTGGGTGATTTTTACAAAGAACATTTGACAAAAGATAAAGTAGATCAGTTAATTGAAGATTGCAAGAACAATACAATAATGCTACACGATAAATAATATGTCACAGAAAATATTATTAGATAAAGTAAATATTCCAGGAATTAAAACCTATGAAGTGTATCGTTCCAATGGAGGATATGCGTCAGTAGAGAAAGCCTTGAAGAGTTTAACACCTGATGAAGTTGTAGAAGAGGTGAAAACATCTGGACTACGTGGTCGAGGTGGAGCTGGGTTTCCTGCTGGAATGAAATGGAGTTTTATCGACAAAAAATCAGGAAAGCCAAGACATTTAGTTTGTAATGCGGATGAGTCTGAACCGGGAACTTTCAAAGATCGCTATTTGATGGAATATATTCCGCATTTATTGATCGAAGGGATGATCACGTCTAGCTATGCATTGGGAGCTAATCTTTCATACATCTACATTCGTGGAGAATACATGTGGGTTTATAAAATATTAGAGCGAGCCATTGCCGAAGCTAAAGCTGCAGGTTGGTTAGGAAAAAATATTTTGGGTTCAGGGTATGACCTTGATTTATATGTACAAATAGGTGGTGGTGCATACATTTGTGGTGAAGAAACAGCACTTATTGAATCATTAGAAGGAAAAAGAGGGAATCCTCGAATCAAACCGCCATTTCCGGCAATTTCAGGACTTTGGGCAAACCCAACGGTTGTAAATAATGTAGAAACTATTGCTGCTGTGCCTTGGATCATAAACAATTCAGGTGCAGACTATGCCAAGATTGGAATAGGAAGATCAACAGGAACCAAATTAATTTCTGCTTCGGGACATATTAAAAATCCTGGTGTTTATGAGATTGAATTGGGCTTAAGTGTTTACGAATTCATGAATTCTGATGAGTATTTAGGTGGAATGAGTTCAGACAGACCTTTGAAAGCATTTGTACCAGGAGGAAGTTCAGTTCCGGTTTTACCCGCTGATTTAATTTATAAAACTGCCAATGGCGAGGATCGTTTAATGACCTATGAATCACTTAGCGATGGAGGTTTTGCAACGGGTTCCATGTTAGGTTCAGGTGGATTTATAGTATACAATGATACAGCTTGTATAGTACGAAATACTTGGAATTTTTCTCGTTTTTACCACCATGAAAGCTGTGGGCAATGTTCTCCTTGTCGTGAAGGAACGGGATGGATGGAAAAGGTATTGCATAGAATAGAGAATGGCCACGGTCGTGAAGAAGATATCGAATTGCTATTGAGTATTCAAAGTAAAATAGAAGGAAATACAATATGTCCACTAGGTGATGCGGCAGCTTGGCCAGTAGCAGCAGCAATTCGTCATTTTAGAGATGAGTTTGAATACCACATTCGTTTCCCAGAAAAAATTAAAAATAGAGATCATTTTGTAGCGGAGCCTTTTTCAAGTGTGAAACATTTAGTAGCGAAGCAAACAGTATAATTTGTTTCAGGACTCAGGTTGAATAACTTGAAACATGAAACTTTAAGACGTTAAGACTTTAAACATGAAAGTAACCATAGACGGTCAAAGCATAGAAGTAGAACCAGGAACAACAATCCTGCAGGCAGCACGTATGATAGGTGGAGAAGTAGTTCCGCCAGCGATGTGCTATTACTCTAAACTAAAAGGAAGCGGCGGAAAATGCCGTTGTTGTTTAGTAGAAGTTGCAAAAGGAAGTGAAGCTGATCCTAGACCAATGCCTAAATTAATGGCATCATGTGTAACAGGTTGTATGGACGGAATGGAAGTGAATAGTAAATCATCTCCACGTGTACAAGAAGCCAGGAAATCAGTAACAGAGTTTTTGTTGATTAATCACCCATTAGATTGTCCGGTTTGTGATCAAGCTGGAGAATGTGATTTGCAAAACTTAAGTTTTGAACACGGAAAATCAGAATCGAGATTCATTGAAGAAAAAAGAACATTTGAACCAGAAGACATTGGTCCGAATATTCAGTTACACATGAACCGTTGTATTCTTTGCTACCGTTGTGTGATGGTTGCTGATCAATTGACAGACGACCGTGTACATGGAGTTATGGATAGAGGAGATCATTCTAATATATCAACCTGTATATCAAAAGCGGTTGATAATGAGTTTTCTGGAAACATGATCGATGTGTGTCCAGTTGGGGCTTTAACAGACAAAACATTTAGATTCAAATCTAGAGTTTGGTTTAGTAAGCCATATAATGCGCATAGAGATTGTCCTACCTGCTCTGGAAAAACTACAGTTTGGATGTTTGGTGACGAAATTCAACGTGTTACAGGAAGAAAAGATGAGTACCATGAAGTTGACGAATTTATTTGTAACGGATGTCGTTTTGATCACAAAGACCTAAAAGATTGGACTATTGAAGGACCAAGAGCTTTTGAAAAAGACTCGGTAATCAACCAAAATAAATACAATAGAAAGTTACAGAAAGTTGAAATTGCTACTGAAGAAACCATATTAAAAGGTAGAGAAACGGATCGTAAAAAAATCAGTATGGCGCAAATTCCATTGACACAAGAAGATATTATGAATCAAAAAAGCTTGGGTAATAATGGATAGCGTATTTATCATAGAAAAAAGTGTTGTTATACTTGTTGTTTTTGCTTTAACAATGTTAATGGCCATGTACTCAACATGGGCAGAACGTAAAGTAGCTGCTTGGCTTCAAGACCGTGTGGGTCCGAATAGAGCAGGGCCTTTTGGTCTTTTTCAGCCACTTGCAGATGGTTTAAAATTATTTTCAAAGGAAGAATTTGAACCTAATACTCCCAACCGATTTTTGTTTTTTGTAGGTCCAGCTATTGCCATGAGTACTGCTTTAATGACTAGTGCGGTAATTCCTTGGGGAGATAGATTGCATTTGTTTGGTAGAGATATTTTACTTCAAGCAACTGATTTAAATATTGGTTTGTTATACTTTTTTGGAGTAGTATCAGTGGGTGTTTACGGAATCATGATTGGTGGATGGGCCTCTAACAATAAGTTCTCTTTGATGGGAGCTGTTCGTGCTGCATCACAAATGGTATCCTATGAAGTAGCCATGGGGCTTTCTATGATTGCTTTATTAATGATGACAGGTACTTTAAGTTTAAGAGAAATATCTGCGCAACAAGCAGGGATGAATTGGAATGTATTTTACCAGCCTTTATCATTTGTTATTTTCTTGATTTGTGCTTTTGCTGAAACAAACAGAACTCCTTTTGACTTAGCAGAATGCGAAAGTGAACTTATTGGTGGGTATCATACGGAATATTCCTCGATGAAAATGGGTTTTTATTTATTTGCAGAATATGCTAATATGTTCATTTCTTCGACTATTTTAGCGGTCTTGTTTTTTGGAGGGTACAACTATCCAGGAATGAGTTGGGTTGTGGAGAATTGGGGTGTAAATATTGGAAATATACTAGGTTTTGCTGCATTATTTGTAAAACTATGTGGTTTTATCTTTTTCTACATGTGGGTAAGATGGACTATTCCAAGATTTAGATACGATCAATTAATGAATTTAGGATGGAGAATATTAATTCCGCTATCGATCATTAATATTATGATTACCGGAATTGTAATTTTGAGAGCAGATATTGCTGCTTATTTAGGATTTTAATTAGTACCGAAAAGCCCTAGCCCTGATAGTAGTGGAAATCCTTTTTTTGTTTTTTCTTTAAAAACAAAAAAAGATTGAAACGAATAGCAGGATTAAGCTTCAAATAAAAATAAAAAATGTCAATAGAAAGTATATCCTTATCGGGAAGAAAAAAGTTAGTCTCTAACAAAGAGATGACTTTTTGGGAAAGAATGTATCTTGTAGCGATTATCAAGGGATTGATAATTACAATCCAGCATTTATTTACTAGAAAAGTTACCATTCAGTACCCTGAGCAAGTACGAAAAATGAGTCCGGTGTATCGTGGACAGCACATGTTGAAACGAGATGAGCAAGGTAGAGAAAATTGTACAGCATGTGGCTTGTGTGCTCTTTCTTGTCCTGCAGAGGCCATCACGATGAAAGCTGAGGAAAGAAAAGCGGATGAAAAACACTTATACCGTGAGGAAAAATATGCTTCGATATATGAAATCAATATGTTGCGTTGCATTTTTTGCGGGTTGTGCGAAGAGGCTTGTCCGAAAGACGCAATTTACCTAACCACATCTAAAGTTCTTGTTCCGGCTAGTTATGAGAGAGAAGATTTTATCTTTGGTAAAGATAAACTAGTGATGCCGCTTGAAATGGCAATTCAAAATGCTCAACTAAAAAACGCTAACTAATGTCTATAATACTTATAATTTTTTGTGTATTGGCTGCTATCACTTTAGCAACTGCTTTTTTAACCATCTTTAGTAGAAACCCAATACATAGTGCTATTTATTTAGTGATTTGTTTCTTTTCTATTGCAGGTCATTATTTGTTATTAAACTCGCAATTCTTGGCCATAGTTCACGTCATTGTATATTCAGGAGCTATCATGATTTTGTTTTTGTTTACGATCATGTTGATGAATCTGAACGAGGAAAAAGAAGTTCACCGACCGAGAATTACACGATTGGGAGCAATTGTTTCTTTTTGTTTGATATGCTTAGTGTTGATTGCGATTTTTATCAATTCAAAACCAATTGTAGGGGAGTATGTAACTACGGGTGAAGATTATCAATCTATAAAAGTATTGGGTAAAATACTCTTGAATGAATATATGGTTCCGTTTGAATTTGCTTCAATATTACTATTGGTTGCGATGATAGGAACTGTGTTATTGTCTAAAAAAGAAAAATTGCAAAAATAAAATGAATAATATTTTAAACCACATTGGTATAGAAAACTATATTTTCCTGAGCGTAATACTTTTTTGTATTGGTGTTTTTGGAGTTTTGTACAGACGAAATGCTATCATTGTATTTATGTCAATTGAAATTATGTTGAATGCCGTTAACTTGTTATTTGTTGCTTTTTCAACGTACCATCAAGATGCGCAAGGACAGGTTTTTGTGTTTTTCTCTATGGCAGTTGCTGCAGCAGAAGTAGCGGTAGGATTGGCCATTCTAGTTTCTATTTTTAGAAATTTAGGTTCTATTACAATTGATAATTTAAAAAACTTAAAAGGATAAATGGAAATGAATACCAATATAGCTTTAGTTTTAGTTCTCGCTCCTTTTTTAGGATTTTTAATTAATGTTTTCTTTGGCAAAAGCCTAGGTAAAACAGTTTCTGGAATTGTAGGTACGCTTGCAGTTTTCATTTCTTTTATTGCTGCTTGTTTTTTCTTTGGTGTTAATGCAGCGCAGCCAAATGGCTTTCGAATTTCGCTTTTTGATTGGATTCAAATCAGTAATTTCAAAGTTGATTTTGGATTTTTATTAGATCAACTTTCTATTTTATGGTTACTGTTTGTAACTGGAATTGGATCATTGATTCATTTGTATTCTATCAGTTACATGCATGAAGATGAGAATATGCACAAGTTTTTTGCCTATTTGAATTTGTTTGTATTTTTTATGATCACACTTGTTGTAGGAAGTAATTTATTAGTCATGTTCATCGGTTGGGAAGGCGTAGGGCTTTGTTCGTATTTGCTAATTGGTTTTTGGTATAAAAACCAAGAATACAATGATGCAGCTAAGAAAGCATTCATCATGAACCGTATTGGTGATTTAGGATTATTGATAGGGATATTTATTTTAGGTAATTTATTTTCTACATTAGATTATACTACTTTAAAAACGGCAATTACTGGAGCAACAAATGTTGATTTGTATTGGTTAACAGTAGCAGGTTTTGCATTGTTTATAGGTGCTTGTGGTAAATCGGCACAAATTCCGTTGTATACGTGGTTGCCAGATGCAATGGCAGGACCAACACCAGTTTCAGCGTTAATACATGCTGCTACCATGGTAACTGCTGGTATATTCATGATTACGAGATTGAATTTTGTATTTGATTTGTTGCCTGAAGTACAACATGTTATCGCTATAGTAGGTGCAACAACAGCTCTTGTTGCTGCCACTATCGGTTTAGTTCAAAATGATATCAAAAAAGTATTGGCCTACTCAACGGTATCTCAGTTAGGTTTGATGTTCTTAGCATTAGGTTTAGGAGCTTATGAAGTTGCTGTTTTTCACGTAATCACTCACGCTTTTTTCAAGGCTTGTTTGTTCTTAGGTTCAGGATCAGTTATTCATGCATTGCACGGTGAACAAGATATGCGCAACATGGGTGGCTTGAAAAAGGCTATGCCAATTACCTTTGCAACCATGCTAATTGCTTCTTTAGCAATATCTGGAGTTCCATTATTCTCTGGTTTTTTCTCGAAAGACGAAATTTTATTGGTAGCATTCCATCATAATATCCCGTTATGGGTAGTTGCTTCTATTGCTTCTATAATGACTGCGTTTTATATGTTCCGTTTGATGTTTTTAACATTCTACAAAGAATTTAGAGGTACTGCTGAACAAAAGCATCATCTGCATGAAAGTCCTGCGTTAATCACTGCACCCTTAGTTATTTTAGCAATATTAGCTACAATTGGAGGTTTGATTAGTTTGCCTGGAAACAGTTGGTTGAATCATTATTTGATTCCAATTTTACCAAAATTAGCTACTGCAGAACACCATCTTGGTACAACCGAATATATTTTAATGGCAATTGCTGTTGTTGGTGGATTAGTAGGAATAGGAATTGCTTACAGTAAATATATCAAACAAAATTCGGTTCCTACTTCAGATGAAAGTATCACTGGATTTGCAAAAGTACTTTATAACAAATACTATGTGGATGAAGGGTATGATTTTTTATTCGTTAAACCAATTAATGTATTGTCTCGTTTTTTTAGAGATACTGTAGAAACGGGATTATCAGCAATTGTTTTCGGTTTTGGAAAAGTAACAAATGAAATCAGTTACCAAGGCAAAAAAATTCAAAGTGGAAGTATTGGATTATATCTTTTCGTTTTTGTATTAGGATTGTGTGCTATTGTTTCCTACTTGTTTCTGGTTTAGTGTTAGATTATAAATTTCAGTAATATTAAATATCTTTTAAAAGTCATGATGAGTGGCTTTTGAAATCATTAAAAATTTTCAAATGAACGTATCTCTAATTTTAATTATACTTTTGATTGGTGCCTTTGCAACCTTATTAGTTGGTAATAAGTTAGCTTCAAAAGTAGCTTTGTTTTTTGGGTTAGTTTCAGCTGTAGCTTCCTTTGTGTTGCTCAATCAATATAATGCTGGTGTAAATATTAATTTTATAAGTCCATGGATTAGTAAGCCAGCAGTTTCTTTCGCTTTAACGGCAGATGGTTTGTCTTTAGTAATGCTTTTATTAACTACTATTTTGACACCTATTATTATTTTTTCATCATTTGGAAATCAATATCAAAACTCGAAATCTTTTTATGCATTGGTCTTGTTTATGTCCTTTGCTATGGTGGGTACTTTTTTAGCTTCAGACGGATTGCTTTATTATATCTTTTGGGAGTTAGCCTTAGTTCCTATTTATTTTATAGCTCTTATTTGGGGTAATGGTAATGCTGATGAACGTAAAAAAGCTGTTGTAAAGTTTTTCATTTATACCTTAGCAGGATCTTTGTTTATGTTAGTGGCTTTTGTGTATTTGTACCAAAAAGCTGGAAGTTTTTTAATTCAAGATCTTTACGCATTAAATTTATCTAGTGCAGAGCAATTTTGGATTTTTCTAGCCTTCTTCTTGGCTTATGCTATAAAAATTCCTTTAATACCCTTCCATACTTGGCAAGCTACTGTATACCAAAAAGCCCCAACTGTAGGAACCATGCTTTTGTCAGGTATTATGTTGAAAATGGGTTTATACAGTGTAATACGTTGGCAATTGCCTTTAGCACCAGTAACGGCTCATGAATATAAATATTTACTTATTGGTATAGGGCTTGTAGGAGTTGTTTACGGTTCAATTGTAGCTTTAAAACAAAGAGACTTAAAAAAGTTATTAGCATATTCTTCTTTGGCACACGTTGGTTTGATCGCTTCTGGTACTTATGCTTTGAACCTTGATGGTTTTAGAGGTGCAGTTTTACAAATGATTGCTCACGGTTTTGTTGTGGTAGGTTTGTTTTTTGTTGCCGAAATCATTTCTAGAAGATATGAAACAAGAGTAATTTCAGAAATGGGAGGTATTCGTGCACAAGCACCAAAATTTACTTCTTTGTTTTTAATTTTAGTTTTAGCATCGGTGGCGTTGCCCACTACGTTTAACTTTATAGGTGAGTTCACTGTTTTATATAGTTTGTCAACAGTTAATATTTGGTTTGCAGTGGTAGGTGGTACTACAATTATATTAGGTGCGTACTACATGTTAAAAATGTTTCAACACGCTATGTTGGGTGAAACTAACTCTAAAGTTTTTACAGATGTTACAGCAAGTGAAACCATATCGTTGTTAATCATAGTTGGTGTTTTGTTCTTTTTCGGGATGTATCCAAAACCAATTAATGATTTGATAACGCCAGCATTAGAGCAAATTCTTTTGTTAACGCAAAGGTATTAGTTCCTATATCAAAACGCTTTTAGTTTAAAAATAATAGTAATACAAATTAATTAGGTTTATAGATTTTATCTTTAGTTGATTGTTCATGCTACTGTGTAAATCCTAAATCAAACAATAAACAAATGAATACATTAATAGCTATAATAGGATTAGGTGTTTTATGCCTTTTGTTCGAAATTTTTAACCTTAGAAAAGCAATTGTTCCAATTTCAATTATTGGTTTAATGGCTGTATTTGGGTTGACAGTTTCTGAGTTTAATACGGCTGAAAGTTATTACAACAATATGATTGCAGTAAGCACTTTTTCTTCTGCCTTTTCATGTTTGTTTATCGTTTTAACCATATTCTTAATAGCATTGGGTCATAATTTTTATGAAAATCACCAATCTAAAATTTCCGATTTTATTGCTATTAAAATTTTCTTATTAGCTGGAGCAGTTGCTATGGTGTCCTTTGGAAATCTTGCAATGTTCTTTTTAGGGATAGAAGTTTTATCAATTGCTCTTTACATTCTTGCTGCTAGTGATCGTATGAATTTGAAAAGTAATGAAGCTGGAATGAAATACTTTTTGATGGGTTCTTTTGCTTCTGGGATTATTCTTTTTGGAATTTGTTTAATTTATGGTGCAATGGGTAGTTTTGATGTTATTGAAATTTCTGAGCTTTCCCGTTCTGCTGAATTGCCAGTTTGGTTCCCAATAGGGATTGTGTTGTTAACTATCGGAATGCTATTTAAAGTGGCAGCTGTGCCATTTCATTTTTGGGCACCTGATGTTTATGAGGGTTCACCAGCATTAACTACTGCCTTAATGAGTACCTTAGCAAAGGTTGTGGCTATGGCTACTTTGTATAAATTACTTTCTGTGTTGAATGCAGATATGACCGAAGCTTTTAAAATAATAGTAGTTGTGATATCAATGGCTTCTATGACTGTGGGTAATATTATGGCATTGAGACAAACAAATGTTAAGCGTATGCTTGCTTTTTCCGGGATATCTCATGCAGGTTTTATGTTAATGACCTTGTTAAGTCTTTCTACTTCTGCAGGTAGCTTGTTGTATTATACTTCAGCATATTCTCTTGCCGGAATGGCTGCTTTTAGTGTTGTATTATACGTTTGTAAAAATAGAGATAACGAGGATATTGTGAACTTTCATGGTTTAGGGAAAACCAATCCATTGTTAGCTGCTATACTTACTGCTTCTTTGCTATCTATGGCAGGAATCCCAATTTTTGCTGGTTTCTTTGCAAAATTAGTTTTGTTTAGTGAAACCATTCAAGCGGGTTATTTGGCTTTAGTAATTGTAGCTGTTGTGAACTCAATTATAAGTGTGGGCTATTACTTCAAATTAATTTTAGCCATGTATACAAAAGATGCTAATGAAGAACGCAAAGGGACACCAGTAATTATTTATGCCGTGGCAGTTATTGCTATTGCGTTGAATATTGCTCTAGGTTTATTTCCATCATTAGTATTAGATATATTGGCTTAAGCCAAATTTACATATTCTAAAACAGAACCATCAAGAGTAATTTTGATGGTTTTTTTTATGAATGCCTTAACGTTATAACTATGCTGGCTCTGGATATATTTTTATAAATTTGTATATACAAATTACATAATCGCTTTCTAAATATAACATTATGGGAAATACTTTAAAAATACAAATCTGGTCGGATATCATGTGTCCTTTTTGTTACATTGGAAAAAGAAGAATAGAAGTTGCTTTGCAGAATTTCAAGCATAAAGAGGCTGTTGAAATAGAGTGGAAAAGTTTTCAACTAGACCCAAATTTTGTGGCTTCTGCCAATGACAATTTAGTAGAACATTTAGCTGAAAAATATAAAAAAGATGAAGTTTGGGCTCAAGAAATGCTAGATAGTATGACTCAAAATGCCAAGAATTCGGGATTGGATTTTCATTTTGAAAAAGCAATCATGGCAAATTCTCAGCATGCACATCGGTTATTGCATTTAGCCAAAAAGTTCAATTGTGCCGATGCTTTGAAAGAGTTGTTGTTTAAAGGATATTTGACAGATGGTAAAGATATCAATGACCTTAAGGAACTAAAAAATATGGCTCTTGAAGTAGGTTTGAATTCAGAGACTATTGATGAAGTTTTACAAACAGATGCTTTTGCTGATGAAGTGCAAAAAGACATGTTGGAGGCGCAAAACATCGGTGTTCAAGGAGTTCCCTTTTTTGTATTCGATGCCAAGTATGCCATATCTGGCGCACAGCATGAGGAAACCTTTTTAAAAACACTTCAAAAAGTTTGGGATGAAGGTGCGTTTGATGCTAAAGTTACTGTTCTGAATACTAATGATGGCAACAGTTGTGGAGTTGAAGGTTGTGATTAAAACGCTTTATGTCAAAATCTTAAAACGTATTTAAGTTTAATAATATAGGGGTTTAACTTTTAATTTAAAGTTGAACCCTTTTTTTATATAGTTAAGAACTGGTTGAGGATTTACTTGCAGTTTGTTGTATTTCATTGGCTTTTTTTTTGATTGCTTTTTTCAGGGTCAAATCTACGCTCTTGATAAAGATCACCTTATTTTAAGATTTTACTATAAGTTGTTTTTAAAAGTAACCTTATTCATGTCTTAATTCAAGGTTTATTTATATTAATCTATTAGATTTTTATACTAAATTCTGATGCTTATTTATGGTAGTAACCATTTTTAGTCATTCTCTTTGGTTGAAGTATATTTTTATGGTTATGAGCTACTTACAGTTCCACTTGTCGACACTTTAATGTCATTCGCCGAATTTAATTATTAAAATCCTCTTCCAATAATTAAATTTATGTATATAAAAGTTTGCAATTTGCGAATATTGAAAAATTGAATGTCATTTTTTTATTCCGCTTTTACTTTCTTTTTTGTAGGAAAAAAAATTCGTATTCTATTTTATATAAAGAACTTAAGTTGTTTTTTTTTGTTCAATAGAGTTAATTAACGATTTTAATTGCCTTTTAACTATTTTACTGAAGCTAATTGTATACGAAATGATAAAAATTTTATTTTTACATTTAATTATGAAACCGCTAACAATATTTTAACGTAAATAAATTACATAATTTGTTCTTAGTCAATTAATAATTGTGGATATTTTTTAAAATGAAGTTTGTGAATTTTGAGAAATGATTTGAATGTTCTTTTGAATTATTTTTTTTAAATAAAGAGTATTAACTAATAGATTTATTACTTTTTTGTTTTAACAGCTTTAAAATACTTTATAAAGTAAACATTTAGAAAGTAATAATAAAATGTATTCAGTATACTAGTTAAAAGTGTTTTTCCAACAATTTATTTTGATTGTTTTTTTTGATTTTTTTTACACTAGTAATAATTTTTTTTATGAAAATAAATCTAACTCCGAGTGTTTCTTGTAATTCCTGCTTCATTAAATTTAGCAGTAGAAGACTATTTTTTCTTTTTTTCTTTTTCGCTACAGTTGTTGTTTTTGCAAATGAAATTGATTCTATTAGCGATAATATTTCATCCAAAAATTTTATAAGTTTGGATAAAATAAAATCTAAGAAAAATCATAATAAGTCCTCAATTATACCCAGTAAAAACGGGAGAAATAGTGCCTCACCATATTCTGTTACAAGCATTGATTTAAATGGTCCAGCGCCAGGTGTCAATAATGACGTATTGGTTAATGCAGCAGGTACATTATATTTTATCGTTAATTTTAATAACCAGATTATTACCACATCTGGAACGGCTACTAGTGCAAGAATGACATTTTCATCAAACACCAATGGAGTACCCGCAGGAGTGCCTAACCCAGCTAATGAAGTGTTATACGTATACAATGCAGCTGGGACTACATTATTAGGGACTTATCAAATTAGTACTACTTCGGCCACTAGTTATGATATTGTTGTGGGTACCAATACTTTGCGTATATCACATGCTACTGCCAATGTGTTTGACATAACAGAAGTTTTTGGGCAACCAATTCTGGTTGATAATTTAGAAATAATGTTAAGAAATCAGTATTATAATCATACGAACCCTGCAATAGGGGATACACGTCGATATGCAGTGGTTAGTGTTACAGATCCTAATAATACTTTATCGGCTTATGCAAGATTAACAACAGGTAGTGATCCAGTTGCTGTTAATGATACTAACGCTGTTGCTGCAAATTCAGCAACAGCTGTAACGGGGAATTTACTAACTAATGATACTGATGCAACAGCTGGAGATGCAAAAACCATTACTGAAGTACATGGATATACATCTTCTGTGGGAGCTGTGTATACTAGTACTTATGGAACTATTACAGTGCAAAGTAATGGTGCATACTCATATAATGTTGATGTAAATAATACTACATTAAAAGGTTTAAAAAACGGTAACTCAGTTACTGATATTATTTCTTATCAGGTTACAGATAATGTAGGTAACTTTGATTTTGGTTATTTGACGGTTACTATAAACGGAGTAACAGAACCACCAGTGGCTACTGATAATAGTAATAATGTTACTGTAGGGACCAGTACTGTAGCTACTGGTAATGTTATTTCTGATGATAATGGTTTGGGATCGGATAGGCTGGATAGAAATACCTCTTTGTTTGTTTGGGAATCTCAATATACAAGTGGGGCTGCAGTAAATGGAACAACAAGAACTGTAGGTGGCGTAAATGTTTCTTTTGTTAAAGACGTCCCTTCTTCAGTTGAAACAGCTACAAATCAAACGGTTGATTTTGGAACAAATGGAGGGCATACTGGTTATTTATTATTTGGCTCAAACCCAGCAGTGAATCCAGCAGCAGATAATAAATTAACAATTAATTTTAGTAAGCCTGTTACTAATATTTCTTTTGCCTTATCTGATATTGATTTTGTTCAAACTAATAGTTGGCAAGATCAAATGAGAGTCCTTGGTAGTTTAGCAGGAGCCAATGTTAATTACAACAAGCAAGTCGCAGGTTCAATACTACAAACAGGTTCCGATACGTTTTATGGAACAGGAAGTGTTCCTTCTACTGATGCACATGGTAATGTGACGATTTCATTTAATAGCCCTATTGACAAGTTAGAATTTTATTATAACTACGGCCCTAATGTAACTGCACCCGATCCTGGTGGGCAAATTGCAGGGTTAACTGATTTGCTTTGGCAAGACGATGAGGCATCAGGGGTTTTACGAGTTAACGGTTTGACAACTAATGTAGGTGTACCTGTTGCGGGAGCATATGGTACTTTCATTATTTATGCTAATGGTAGTTATACTTATACTTTAAACTCTAGTAATGCGGCTGTACTAGCATTAACCTCAGGTCAAACTCTTACAGACTCTATACCGTATTCAATTAGTGATAATATTCCAGGTTCTGGTAATATAGCTAATGCAAATCTAATTATAACAATAACATGTACGCCTCCAGTAGCACCTACAGTGACTACAAGTGCTGCAACTTGTGCTAGTCCAGGAACTGCAACAATTACAAATTACGATAGTTCATTTACCTATACTTTTTCACCCGCCGGCCCTAATGTGGGTGCTGGAGGTGTAATTAGCAGTTTAACCCCAAATACTTCTTATACAGTTACAGCTACTGTAGGAGCTGGCGGATGTGCATCTAATGCTTCAAGTGCTTTTAGTGTAAGTCCGTCGCAAACACCTTCAGCCCCAGTAGTAGGAGCTATTACTCAACCAACATGTTCAACAGCAACAGGTAGTGTTGTTTTAAGTGGTTTGCCTTCATCAGGAACTTGGACCGTTACTGCTTCACCTGGAGGAGCAACAGTAACCAGTACGGGTATAACTACCACTTTTTCAGGTTTAACAGCAGGAACTACCTATACTTTTACAGTTACAAATGCATCAAGTTGTACTTCAAGTTCATCAACAAATGCTATAATTTTTAATAGGCTATGTGCAAATAATGATTCGTTTGTAAATGCTGGTGGCTCCGTTATACAAAATGATTTTATAAATGGTGTTGTGGTAACTACTACAAATACTGACGTTACTCCAGTAACTAATGGACCATTATCAATCGATGCTAATGGTAATTTGACAATAGTGTCAGGTACAACACCAGGTTCATATGCTATTACTTACACCATTTGTGAGACTGCCAATTCTTTAAATTGCACTACCGCAACTGTAACAGTTACAATAATAGACAATGATAGTGATGGCGTTTATGATTCATCAGATTTAGATGATGATAATGATGGCGTTTTAGATACTGAGGAATTGAGATGTGATTATAACCCGTCTGTTTATAATTTTGTTTCAGGAAATGGAGCTACAAGAAATCAATTGTTAATTTTTGATTGGACAGGAGCGTCTTTAACAAACGTAAATGATACTTTTACAACTTTAAAAGTCGTAAATGGAATTACTTATACTGCAAGAGCTACAGTTGTAGCATTAGTAGGAGGGTATAATACACCAGCTCAAAGTCCAACACCTTCTGTTTTGAATACATTTCCAGGAGGAGGAAATCAAATGTTTTGGCGTTATGCAAATTATGGATCTACTGCTGCTGATGATTTAAGAGGAGCTCTTGTATTTCAATTAGCTAGAGTTGTTGGAAATAAACTAAGTATCAAGTTTGATATAACTGCTACTAAAGGAGGCTTGGCGCAAGAATTTGATGCCGTTGCTTTTGATGCTGAATCAACAACAGGAGCAGAAAAAGGGTTGTATACAACAAACTCATCTAATTGGACTTTGATTGATAATATTGGTGCGGCACCTTTAGCTACTGAAGCAAGTATTGTAGGGAATGAATTAAGATATGATGATACTCAATCAACCCAACGATCTTTGTTTGCTTATACAAGAGGAGTTAATGTTTCTATTTTGGGAGAGTATTCAAATGAGACAAATCTTGCTCGAACACAAGCAATGGGTGTAGGTGTTTATTTGTATTGTGATTCAGATAATGATGGAGCGTTTAATTACTTAGACCTGGATTCAGATAATGATGGATGCTCAGATTCAAATGAGTATTACAATAATGCTACAAGAGCAGCTTCAGGACAGCAATTTGGTCAAACTGGGGGAGCAGTAGCACCAGTAAACGCTAATGGTACAGTTAATTTACCAGCGGCTACGTATACAGGTAGTTATACAGGTGTAACAAATAATGCGGTTTCAGCATGCAATGCACCAGTGGTAACGATTGAAGATGCTACAATTGCTGAGGGCGGAAACTTGAGTTTCCCAGTGACATTGAGCAACCCATCGGCTACAGACATCACCCTTACTTTAGGCTTTACCAATATATCGACTACTAACGGAGATTACACTACTACAGCAGTAACGGTAACCTTCTTAGCAGGAGCTACAACAGCAACAGCAACCGTACCAAGTACGGCAGATACTATTGATGAGAATAACGAGACCTTCACCATAGCAATCACCAGCGCTACAGGAACCGTTGGATCAACAACCGATACCGCTACAGGAACTATTGAAGATAATGACAATGCACCAGTGGTAACGATTGAAGATGCTACAATTGCTGAGGGCGGAAACTTGAGTTTCCCAGTGACATTGAGCAACCCATCGGCTACAGACATCACCCTTACTTTAGGCTTTACCAATATATCGACTACTAACGGAGATTACACTACTACAGCAGTAACGGTAACCTTCTTAGCAGGAGCTACAACAGCAACAGCAACCGTACCAAGTACGGCAGATACTATTGATGAGAATAACGAGACCTTCACCATAGCAATCACCAGCGCTACAGGAACCGTTGGATCAACAACCGATACCGCTACAGGAACTATTGAAGATAATGACAATGCACCAGTGGTAACGATTGAAGATG